>JAAVAY010000043.1:7926-14054 GCA_014803815.1 Allobaculum sp.
ANAAAAAAAAGAAAAGAGAGGAAAAAGAGAAAAAAGGTAGAGAGAAAGAGAAAGGAGTATACATGTTTACCAAATGGAAAGCGCGCCTAATCGCGTTGTTGGCGTGTATGGTAGTGGCGGGAAATATCGCAGGCTGTTCAAGTAATGGTTCTCAAACTTTTGCCTGGCCTTTAGCCACCGCTTCCCCTGAGGACACAGTAACGCAACTGTTTGCGGAAAAATTCGCCGAAGAAGTCAATGAAAAAAGCGATGGCCGCATGAAAATTGAAGTGTATCCAAACTCCACCCTCGGGGGAGATCGGGACTTATTGGAATCGTGTGCCGATGGCGACATCCCTTTCCTCGTTCAAAATACCGCCCCTCAAGTCACCTTCATGAAAGATCTTGCTGTCTTTGACTTGCCTTGCGTCTTTGATTCTTTAGAGGAGCTGCGCAAAGCGATCGACCAACCAGAATTTCAAGAGGTTGTGGATCAAGTGTACTTGGATGGCGGATATCGCTTGCTTGGTATGGCTGACCAAGGCTTTCGGGTCATGAGCACCAACAAAAATGTCACCTCGCTCACCGATTTCAAAGGGCAAAAAATTCGCACGATGGAAAACCCCTATCATCTGCGCTTTTGGGAAGCCATTGGCGCTTCCCCTACGCCGATGTCTTTTGCGGAAGTGTACATCGGCTTGCAACAACACACCATCGATGCCCAAGAAAATCCCTACGAAGTCATCGTCTCCAACCGCCTGTATGAGCAACAGGACTATGTAGTCGAAACCAATCACTTGCCCCACTTGTTGACTTTGATCACAAATGAAGAGTTTTACCAAAACCTCTCCAAGGAGGATCAAAAGATCATCGATGAAGCGGCTGAAGTGGCGGTGGACTACGCGCGTAAAATGTCAGATGAGCGCATCAGTGAGCGTATTGAGACTATTGAACAAAGTGGAACCCAAATTGTAGAACTCGATGAAGCCACCAAAGAGGCTATTCGTCAAAACGCCTCGAGTGTCTACAAACAAATTCAAGAGGCCATTGATCCAACTCTATATGAGGCCTATATGATCACTCCAAGCCAAGAGCGCTCTTAGCGCTCTTTTTTTGCGCAAAAAAAAACATGGCTAAGCCATGTTTTCGTCTTTGACTTCAAGAGTCTTAGCATCCTTTCCAATCAAGCGTTGAATGCCTTGATAGGCCACTACGACACCAAGACCAAGAAGCAAGATTGCAAAGATGAGTTGCAACACAAAGCCGACAGAAAGTGTACCCGCTACAAATTGTTTACCAAGCGAGAAAATCGTGACAGAAAGAGCGGTAAAGGTTACAGCCATCATAAAGATCATAGGGATGTACATCATGCGCCCTTCGCGTGCGGTCTTTTTCATGAATACGGCACAAGCCACTAAAGCCAATACCGACAACAATTGATTGGCCGAACCAAAGAGTGGCCAAATTTCCGCATACCCGATTTCGGAAAGCCCATAGGCTAACACTAAGGTGATGACGGTGGCAAAGTATTTGTTTTGCATCAGCCGCATAAAGCTTGAGGCGTTTTTTCCTTCAGGATCTTCGGTATCCATAAACAGCTCTTGAAAGGACAAGCGGCCAATGCGGGCAACTGAGTCAAGAGAGGTCAAAGCAAAGGCACTGACGGCCAAGTTGATGAGGGTAAAGGAAAGCGAATAAGGCAATCCCACACTCGTTAAGAAATTGGCAATAGCTCCGGCAAAGATTTGGGGTTGGGTCGTTAAACCAGCGGCTGCCGCTTCGCCATCCACAAAGCTAGCCACCGCAATCAAAGCCAATACCGCCAACATACATTCCATGATCATGGCTCCATAGGAAACGGGAAGCATATCCTTTTCGCTTTTGATCTGCTTGCTTGCGGTTCCCGAAGACACAAGCGAGTGGAAGCCGGAAACCGCGCCACAGGCGATGGTGACAAATAAGATGGGAAACAACATTTGATCGTTGACGTGAAAGCCATTAAAGGCGGCCAAATTCACATCAGGATTGGAGGCAAACACGCCCACGATGGCCCCAATGATCATGAACACCAACAAGTAGGAGTTCAAGTAGTCACGGGGTTGTAAAAGCGCCCACACGGGAGTAACGCAGGCAATCAAAATGTAAACAAAGACGATGATCAACCAAGTCGATTGACTGATGTAAATGGGAAATTCCAAACCAAGCCAAACCGAAACCACCAACATCAAAAGCGCAATCGCTGTATTGATCCAGCGATTTAATTTGCCATAGCGCAAGATAAAGCCAAGAACGACCGCATTGACGATAAATAACATACTCGTGGAAGCGACCGCTCCATTGGCGGGAACAGGAGTCACGTCTCCACTTGCACTCGTCGTAAAGCCATTGAATGTACTGGCGACAATGTCCGCAAAGGCAGCCACCACCAAGATGCAAAAAAGCCAACAAAACAACAAGAAAAGCTTTTTGCCCGTTTTGCCAATGTACTCTTCAATGATTAAGCCAATGCCATGCCCTTTGGATTTGACGGAGGCATACATCGAAGCGTAGTCTTGAACCGCCCCAAAGAAAATGCCGCCAATCAATACCCATAACAGCACAGGGACCCAGCCAAAAATCGCTGCTTGAATCGGTCCATTGATCGGCCCAGCTCCAGCAATGGAGGCGAATTGATGGCCAAAGACCACAGGGGTATCCGCGGGGACATAGTCCACGCCATCTTCTTGCGTATAGGCAGGGGTTTTGGCTAGAGGATCAATTCCCCATTTCTTTTCGAGCCAACGGCCATATACCAAATAGCCTGCTGACAAGACAACGATGCTGATGATCATCAGCGTGATTCCATTCATATCGTTTGTAGTTTGAGCACTCGCGCCCAAAACCTCCTTTCTTTTTTCTTTATTGTTTCTAACCAAAAGGTTGGGTTTGTTCTACTAAACTTGGAATCAGAACTCAATGTCTTTTTCTCTTTCCTTAGGCTAAGCGAGACGAAAAGGAGACATATTTTGTTCGTTTTGGCATAAACAAACAAAAACTGGCAAAAACGAAAAAACCAGTCCATTTGGACTGGCGGATATTTAGTAGTGAAGACCTTGATAGCTTTGACGACGCACGAGTTCTTTATCGATGTCGTTGGCCACCACGGTTTTTTTGATCGTCCACAAAGGAGCCAACAAGTCCTGGACTAAGCCATCCCCCGTCACCCGCTCGATGATCATATCTGGAGGAAGTACTTCCAATTGGTCTACCACAATTTGCACGTATTGCTCTAAGGAAAGCAATTCAAAGGGGTCAAGCTTCCATTTTTGACCCAAGCGCGAATTGTTTAAAAGGTGTAACATGTGAATTTTAATGGCTTGGGGATGGACTTGAGCCACAAACTGGGCGGTTTCAAGCATGTCTTTCGCCTTTTCCCCTGGCAAACCATTGATGATGTGGACACAGCTTTTTAGGCCGTATTGCTTACAAAGAGCTAGGGCCTCTTGTAGATCTTCTTTGGTATGACAAAGATGCATGGCTTGAGCCGTTTTTTCATGTATGGTTTGTAAGCCAAATTCAAGCCAGACCTCCTTCTGGGTGGCTTGTTGCATGGCAGAAAGCCACGCAGCTGTGGCTTCATTCAAACAATCCGCTCGCGTCGCAATGGCTAAGGCGACCACATCAGGATGCTCAAAAAAAGGGGTATAGAGATCTTGAAGCACTTTTAAGGAAGCATACGTATTGGAAAAGGCTTGAAAGTAGGCCATGCCTAAAGCCTGAGGCCACTTTTGGCGCGCTCGCTTTAAATTTTGATCATATTGAATGGCTAGATTTTCTTGGGCGGCTAAAATCGAATCCCCACTGCCTAGCGTGGAACAAAAAGCACATCCTCCAACTCCCTTGGTGCCATCGCGATTTGGACAAGTGAAGTTGGCATTCAAAGGAATTTTGGCCAACTTTTGCCCATAGCGCTTTTTCATGGCATAAGAAAACGTGTGATAGCGCTTATTGGTATCGCTAAAGGGAAATGGATTGTCGAGTACTTGATTCATTCTAAGTTCTTTTAAAGAGTACGGCCGACGACTTTGGCAATGGCGCGGGCTTTGCTGACAAGATCGGCATACTTTTCGGGTTTAAGCGATTGGGCCCCATCACTCCAGGCATGAGCGGGATCAGGATGGACTTCGATGATTAAGCCATCTGCGCCTGCGGCAATGGCTCCAAGAGCTTGAGCTTCAACCAAGCGCCAATCGCCTGTCGCATNNNAAGGATNGATNNNGACNNGCAGATGGGTTCTCTCCTTCANAATGNGAANAACCGCAAGATCGAGCGTGTTGCGGGTATACTTTTCAAAGGTGCGTACGCCTCGCTCACAAAAGATCACGTTGGGATTGCCCTCCGCCATGATGTATTCGGCTGCCATAATCCACTCTTCAATCGTATTGGCCAAGCCGCGTTTTAAAAGCACAGGTTTATTGGTGCGGCCGACGGCTTTTAATAAATCGAAATTTTGCATATTACGAGCCCCAATTTGGATGACATCGACGTTTTCAATGAATTCATCCAAGTGCTCTGCACTCATTAATTCTGTGACAATGGGCAATCCCGTTTTTTCGCGTGCTGAAACAAGCGCTTCAATGCCCGCTGTGCCCATACCTTGGAAGGAGTAGGGAGAGGTACGCGGTTTATAAGCACCCCCACGGAGCATATCGGCACCCGCTTTGAGTACCTCCCCCGCCGCATCACAAATGGCCTCTTCCCCTTCTACAGCACAAGGGCCAGCAATCATCACGATTTTTTGCCCACCAATGGGAATGCCGTTGACATCGACAATGGTATCTTCAGGATGAAACATGCGGTTGGCCAATTTATAAGGTTGGGCTACACGTTGCACATTGAAAACAATGGGGTTAGCTAAAATGGAGCGTTCATCCAAAGAGGCGGTATCGCCCACTAAGCCGAAAACATCATAATTTTCTCCAATAATTTGAGTGATTTTTAATCCGCGCGCTTCTAAGGATTGAAGTAGGTCTTCCACCTCTTGTTTGGGTGCAGTTTTCTTGAGAGTAATGATCATAGAGTTTTCCTTTCCGCTTAATGCGTCAAATTTTAGAATACACAACTTTTTCAAGGCTTGTTGGATAGAAAGGAAAGCGATCACATTTTTATCCATGTTTTGGCCTGATAAGGCTCTAAATTGGCTAAAACGGCCTTACTTTGACGAAAAATAAGAGAATGGATAAAATAAAATCAACCCAAGAATTTTCCTCTAGAAAATTCTTCTCTCGTTGTCCTTCTCTAAAAATTCAATGTAACCATAATCTCTTTCATTTCTTTTCAAAAGCTAGTTTGAATCTTGTAAAGAAAGGACAACGATCTGGAAACGGAGTGGACACTATGAAAATCAATATTGTTGGAAAGAATTTCACTGTGCCAAAGCCCCTTGAAAATCGCATCGAGAAAAAACTCAAGGGCCTTGACAAGTACTTTTTGATCGGAGAAGACGACACCGCAAAAGTACTGTTGACCTCGTACCCCTCCAAACAGAAAATCGAGGTCACCATTCCGACTAAATTCGCTATCTTACGCGCAGAGACCAGCGACACGGATCCCTATAATGCGCTTGATAAAGCCATTGAGAAATTAAAAGATCAAATCCGTCGTCAAAAGACTCGCCTTGCCAATCGAAAAGATGCCTCTCCCTTGTATGAAGCTTTCTTAGATATCGAAGTCTTAGGTGAACCCGAAGAAGAAGAGATCGTTAAAACCAAAACGATTGTTCCCGAAAAGCTCTCACTTGACGAAGCGATCGCTAAAATGGATTTATTAGGACATCGTTTCTTCATCTACACCGATGATGAAACCGATAAGATTGCGGTCGTGTACTGTCGCAACGATGGTGGTTACGGTCTGATTGAAACCCAATAAGCAATTCCCACGCTCTTCAAACTCTCTTTTCAAAAGAGAGTTTTTTTTCTTTTCTTCTGCTTCAAAAAAAGGTAATGTTTTATGGTTTTCTTAGAGTAATGGAAAAAGATCTAAAAACCAATGAGCAAAGCCTAAGAGTTGAATTTTTACAAAAAAACCGTATTTAAAATTCCGCTTTCCTCTGCCTTTCAAAGTATGATAAAGAGGAAAATATGCTTTTTTGCCATTATTAACGCAAGGGA
>JAAVAY010000044.1 GCA_014803815.1 Allobaculum sp.
AGTTTGACTACACTAAAGGCTTTAAATTTTCCACGTATGCCACATGGTGGATTCGTCAATCCATTACCCGGGCTATTGCCGATCAAGCCAAGACGATTCGCATTCCCGTGCATATGACCGAAACCATCAACAAGCTCACTCGCATTCAACGCCAGCTCATCCAAGATTTAGGCCGTGATCCCTTACCGGAAGAAATCGCCGAAAAGATGCCTGGCATGAAAGCTGAGCGTGTGCGTGAAATTCAACGCATCGCCCTTGATCCTGTCTCCTTAGAAACGCCAATCGGGGAGGAAGATGACTCGCACCTTGGCGATTTCATTGAAGACAAAACCTCCATTTCGCCTTCTGACTACACCACAAGCCAACTCTTGAAAGACGAAATCGCGTTAGCTTTAAATACGCTGACTGCACGCGAAGAGCAAGTGTTGCAACTGCGCTATGGTTTGTTGGATGGCAAAACGCGCACTCTAGAAGAAGTGGGGCGTGAATTTCAGGTGACGCGTGAGCGCATTCGTCAAATTGAGGCCAAAGCGCTTCGAAAATTACGAAATCCTACCCGTTCTAAACGTTTGAAGGATTTCGTAAAGCCTTAATGGATACCTCTTTGCGGCTTGAAAAAATCATTTCTCTTATTGACCAAGGCGTGATTGCAGACATCGGATGCGATCACGCTCTTGTGTGTCTAGGCGCTATTTTGCAAAAAAAAGCCCACAAAGCTTATGCCTGCGATTTGCGCAAGGGCCCTTTGCATCAAGCCGCACTCAACATTCAAGCCCATGGCTTGCAAGACCAAATCATTTTACGCCTCCAAGATGGCATTCAAGACTTGCCAAGCGATGTCCAAGAAGTGATCATAGCTGGCATGGGGGGCAAATTGATGATTGATATCTTATCGATTGGCATTCCCGACCACGTCAAAACTTTGCTATTGGCTCCTCATAAAGATCTCAAAGCTTTACGTACGTTTTTAATGCATCAAGGCTTTGAACTGGAGGAGTGGATGGTGCATGAGCAACATTTTTATCCAATTTTAAAAGCCACTCGCCAAAGTGATTTCAAAGAGGCTAGACTTTTAGATGAGGAAAGCTTGTGGCTTGGAAACAATGTCCATATCGATCAAGACTATCTTGACTTTTTGTTTAATCTCAAGCAAGCTTTAGAAAAATTGCTTTTAAAAGTCGATTCGACTTCGAAAGCGCATCAAGAGTTTCAGCACGAACTCACCCTTGTGAACAATCGTTTCAATCAAGTTAAAGATCTTTTTTAGCTTAAACCCATTACCATAAGGGATTTTTTCTTTCTTCAACATATTCCTAGTAGTTCTAAGAAAGGAGGGCACTTTAAAGAGTGCCGCACAATACGATGCCGGATCAAGTAGAAGGTGTACTCGAAATCATGCCCGATGGGTATGGGTTTTTACGTGGTGAAAACTATCTTTCGAGTCGCAGTGATGTGTTTGTATCGGTCAATCGCATCAAATCCATGCGTTTGCGACAAGGAGACAAAGTCGCAGGTAAACTCAATGCGCGCATTGAAGAAAACAAGGCGCGCCAACTTGAACAAGTCGACAGCATCAATGATATGCCTATTTTGCGCTCGATTCATCGCAAGACCTTTGAGCGCTTAACGCCGATTTATCCTGAAGAAAAATTGGTGATGGAAACACCAAGCAATATGGCGGGGCGTATGATTGATATTTTATGCCCGATTGGCAAAGGCCAAAGAGGGCTCATCATTTCTCCTCCTAAAGCGGGAAAGACCACGCTGCTCAAATCCATTGCTCATTCCATTCAAGTCAATCATCCCGAAGTGTATCTCATTATTTTATTAATTGATGAACGCCCTGAAGAAGTTACCGACATCAAAGACACCATCATCGATCACAACGTTGAAGTCGTCTACTCCACTTTTGATGAAGAACCCGAACATCACCGTCGTGTGGCGGAAATGGCCATTGAACGCGCTAAAGCGATGGTCGAAATGGGTGGCGATGTCGTGGTGCTGTTGGATTCCATTACTCGTTTAGCCAGAACGTATAACTTATTGGTACCCAATTCCGGAAAGATTTTATCTGGGGGCCTCGATCCCACTTCGCTTTATTACCCCAAACATTTCTTTGGCGCAGCGCGCAATGTGCGTGAAGGGGGATCTTTGACCATTTTGGCCACGGCTCTTGTCGATACGGGAAGCCGTATGGATGAGGTCATCTTTGAAGAGTTTAAAGGAACTGGCAATATGGAATTGATGTTGAGTCGTGAATTGGCCTTTGAACGCATCTTCCCCGCGATCGATGTCTTCCGCTCAGGAACGCGCAAGGAAGAACTCATCTTAAGTCCTGAGGAAATGAAAGCAGCCAACCTCATTCGCAACCATGCCGCTAAAAATAAAGACCAAGCCGCTACCAAAGAAATCATTCATACCTTTAATATGACAGGCTCCAATGAGCAATTGATCGAACTACTCTCCAAACCTACTGTCAAGTCCGCTTAAGATTTCTTCTCTTTTTATTGGCCTGATGTTGAAAACGCTTTATAATAAGAAGCAAGGAAATGATGATCTTCCCGCAAAGCCCACAAGGGCTTTCAAACCGCTTTTGATTTCAAGAGCTGATGACGTCTACCCAAGTCTTTTTGGGTGGGCGCATCAGCTCTTTTTTTTGGGAAAGGAGAGAAAAATTATGTTTGCTTCTCTTGCGTTGTTGCTTTTAGGAGGACTCGCTCTAGGCTATATTTGTAAAAAAATCGGATTGCCCGCTTTAACGGGAATGATTGCAGCTGGCTTGATTTTTGGCTATTTTGGTTGGCTGGATCCCGCTTTAATGGACATTTCGGCGGATTTGCGAAAAATTGCTTTATTGATCATCATTTCGCGTGCAGGATTTAATCTCAATTTAGACCAATTAAAAAAAGCGGGTCTTCCTGCTTTGCTCATGACTTTTGTCCCAGCTACCTTTGAAATTATTGGCACCATGATCTTTGCCCCTATGATTTTAGGCCTTCCTCTAGCTCAAGCCGCTTTACTAGGAACAGTCATTGGGGCGGTATCTCCTGCCATTATCGTTCCGCGCATGATCGATTTAATCCAAAAAGGCTATGGGCAAAAAAAGGCCATTCCTCAAATGATTTTAGCAGGAGCAAGTCTTGATGACATCTACGTCATCGTCTTGTTCTCTATCTTCTTGTCGATGTCTCTTTCTGGAGATTTCAACGCTTCTACACTTTTAGACATCCCCATTTCCATTGGCCTTGGCTTAATTGTTGGCATTTTAGGCGGAATAGGGCTTGGCTGGTTTTATTCCAAAGTAAAGGTTCGCCCAATCATTCAAACCATTCAATTTTATGCCATCGCTTTTGCTCTGACGGCTTTGGAAACGATTTTGGAACCCTACGTTTCCTTTTCCTCACTATTAGCCGTAATGTGTTTAGCCATCTTTTTAGGCCGTATATCGCCCGAAAGTGCCAAAGAAATTGGAACTCGCTCGGATGGACTTTGGAGCTGTGCGGAGATCTTCCTCTTTGTGCTCGTTGGAGCTGAAGTCAATATAATGGATGCCTTCCAATCTGGTTTACAAGGCGCTTTGCTTCTAGGACTGGCTTTAATGGTGCGTATGGTTGGTGTTCTTGTCGCTTTGCTTCCCTCTAACTTTTCTTGGAAGGAAAAAGTGTTTTGCATGATCGCCTACACGCCCAAAGCCACTGTACAAGCGGCTTTGGGTGCTGTTCCCTTAGCGGCGGGTGTGAGTGGAGGACAAATCATCTTAACCGTTGCGGTGCTTTCGATTTTACTTTGTGCCCCTCTTGGGGGTTGGGCTATTGATGCCACGTATAAAAAGCTTTTACTCAAAGACTAAATTCTTCCGGTTACTCAGTTTTTGAGTGACCTTTTTTCATTTCTATCTCATTTAAAAGAAACATAGTCTACCGCCTTAAATTTCTTTTTCGTTTTGAAGAATCCTTCTTTTATTATGGATAGGAAGAAAAAAGAGAAAGGAAAATGAAAATGGAACAAAAAGGAAAGATAGGAAGTGCCACTTGGACTTTGCAAGAGGGTGTCTTAACCATTGGAGCAGGAGAGTATGAAGCGCTAGACAATATAATTTGGCCATGGAAGACTTGGGCAGATCAAATTGTGCACATTGATGGGACCGCCCCTTTTGTGGCCAAACACGATTTCTCTTATGCCTTTTGCGATCTTATTCATGTTAAAAGCATCGATTTATCGGGGTGGGATGTTTCACAAGTTACTTCGATGAATGAGCTATTTGCTAAAGACTCATCTCTAGAATCGTTACAAATTTCGAACTGGACGCCTATAAAACTCAAAAGTCTTGATTACGCTTTTCAAGGTTGTTATTCGCTTTTGAATTTGGATATTGCCCCTTGGCAAACTCCTTGTTTAAAAAGCTTAAAAGGAACTTTTGAAGAGTGCTTAGGATTAAAGACCTTGGATTTATCCACTTGGAATACGGCCAAGATTTGCGATTTAAAGGATACTTTTTTAGGATGTGCTGGTTTAACGACTTTAAAGATCAAGGATTGGGATACGTCCAACGTGATTTGTTTGGACAATACCTTTAAAGGATGTAAAGCCTTGACTACCTTGGATCTTTCTTCATGGGATGTATCCAGCGTGCAAACGATGAATTCGACCTTTGCGCTTTGTGCAAACCTCGAACAAATTGAGATTTCTCATTGGGATATTGGCCAAGTACACTCCCTTTTTGGTCTATTTCATGGCTGTCGGACGCTGAAGACCATCGATTTAACGCATTGGAATACTTCCAACGTAGAACGTATGGGGGGATTGTTTTATCGTTGTCACCATTTGGAATCCCTCGATTTATCCACATGGGATACCTCAAAAGTGGTCGATATGGCCAATCTCTTTGAAAGCTGTTGGTCACTTAAAGCACTCAATGTGGCTTCTTGGAATGTTGAAAAGGTTCAATTTCTGCAAAAAGCTTTTTGTGAATGTCATCGCTTAACCTCCTTGAATTTATCCAAGTGGCAACCTTTAGAAGTCAAAAATCTTTGGAAGATGTGCTATGGCTGTTTTGATTTGCGTAGTTTAAATATGACCAAGTGGAATACACCTAAGGTGAGTGATTGGAGCGATATTTTTAGTGAATGCACAAGCCTTCAGATTCTCACNATTCCTCGTAATAAAGAATTGATGTTTGAAGACTTTTTAAAAGATTCGGGATGGAAAAAGGCTAAAGAAAATCGCTATGGTCAAGAAGGCAGAGTATATGAAAACATGGCGGGAGCCAAAATCAATCTCGAGATCATTCAAAAAACGTTTTAAAGCCCAAAACGATAGGCTATTCTTACGATAAGTTGGTTGAAATGATTTAAAAGAGATTTTTCATGACAAGAGATGCCTGAAATTTTAGAATAATTTTCAAATCTATTTTGACTTGGATGAATAGGCTCCATTGGTTTCAAAGACATTTAAATTTATTTGATCAAATATCTATAATTTTTCTCATTTTCCAAAATTTAAACCATTTTATAAAAATAAAGGAGTGAAAATTTCAAACGAAGTCAAAAAACTTCGGTTCAGTTTCCACTCTTTTTCTTTTTTTCAGTTCAAAATCATTAAATTTTGATTTTTTTAATAAAATAATAATTAACAATAATTTATTAAGTCTTAAAATAAAGAAAATTTCTTTTTTAACTTATCAATGTCTTCAATCGTGAGTTGAGGAAAAAAAATAGGAATATCCTCAAGAGTGATTTTTCCTGCTTCCAGGAAAGCTTCACTTTGAAGTAAAGCGAAATTATAAGCTCCTTGAGCACGACCTTGCTCGAGACCTTGAGCAAGTCCTTGTTTTAACCCTTGTTCTAAACCTTGTTCTAAACCTTGTTGTAAGCCCTGTTGTAAGCCCTGTTGAAGGCCTTGTTGAAGGCCCTGTTCGAGCCCTCGCTCTACAGCTTCTCTTTCCATGGCTTGCATATGAATTTCGATCGCTTTTTCTTCATCCCAGAGACTCAACATCATGCCTGCCACCTCACTTTCTTTGCTCGCTAAATAGTCTGTCAATACATTTTCTTTTTTACAAATCTCCATGGCCCTTTGAATGGCTTTTGTTGTGTAGCCATATTTTTTACGTTGTTCATCAAAAATATGACAAAAGCGAATGTATTCTCCAATAATGTTATCTTCTGCTTGAGAAATCACTTTCGCATAGAGTTGAAGTTGCTTTTCTTCACCTATGAAAAGATCTTCTAGAAAAAGTTTATCAGGAACCTGCTTATCTCCAGTATAGATGACATA
>JAAVAY010000045.1 GCA_014803815.1 Allobaculum sp.
TGTTCGAGTTTACCAAGTAATACTTATCCATTTAGATCACCTCCGCGCCTGTGTCGCTGACTTGGGCGAGTCTAAGCTGCAAGGTGGGAAAATCCTTGGCAATTTGATCCTTTAAAGTTGTCAAAATGTCTTCGCGTTGGCTGACAAAAGCCATAGTGGATCCTGAACCAGAAATCCAAAAGGGAACGTTATGCCGATCGGCCAAAGCCTTGAGAGCTTGGTATTGGGCAATGAGTTTGGCTCGATAGGGTTCATGGATTTTATCCACGCACATCTCATATAAAAGCGCTTCGTCTCTTTGTTGCCAAGCATAGGAAAAGAGAAAAGAGCGCCCCGCTTGTAAAGCGGCATCCTTTAAAGGAAGCGTAGCGGGTAAAACCCGACGCGCCTCTTTGGTAGCAATTTCCGTTTCCGGAATCACCAACAACGCTTTCCAATCGTTGGCACCCAGTTTTATGCGAATAAATTGGTCTTGATTGGCCGTGGGCACACAGGCACACAATCCCCCAAACAAAGCGGGAGCGACATTATCCGGATGGCCTTCGATTTCCACAGCAATATCGAGTTTTTCCTTTTCAGACAAGCCAAGATTCAAAAGCGTATTGGCCCCACAAATCCCCGCCGCAATGCATTGTGAAGAGGAGCCAAGGCCTCGCGCAAAGGGAATATCGGAATCGATATGGATGTGAAGAGGGGGAACTTCGACATTTGCTTTTTGGCAGGTCGCTACAAACGATTGATACACCAAATTGTCCACCCCTTGATAGGCTTTTGGGCATCCTGTAATGGAAAAAGATTCAGCCAATTCAAACGAGATGTGCGAAGTCCAAGAAAGGGCTAGGCCTAAGAAGTCAAAGCCGATGGAACAATTGGCACTCGTCGCGGGGACTTGAATGGTGATCACGCAAAAATCTCCTGAGCGGCTTTGGCCACATTGTCTTTCATTTCACTAGGCGTAATCACAGCAGTATGCAAAATAGGGGCTTCTGGCAATTGAGCTAAAGGGGTAGGAATAGGATCTGCATCGATCTCAGACAATTTTTGCATCGCCACCCAAGGATTGTCTTCTTGTAAGCCAAGAGCATCCAACACATCTTGGGTAAATTTATAAGGAGAAGCGGTAGACAAGGCGATGATCGGCCCTTTTTCGCCACTCGCTAAAGCGTCTTTGGCTAAGGCATACGCCGCTGCGGTATGTGGATCCAAGACATAGCCCGTGTCTTGATACGTCTTAGCAATGGTTTCTTTTAAAGCGGCATCGTCATAGTAGCCACCTTTAAATTGGGATTGAATGGCTTGTTTCGTTTCTTCATCCAATTCGTAGTAGCCTTGCGTGGCTAAATCGTCCATCCATTTGGCCACTTTGGCTTGATCCTTATTTGAAGCGTAGTAAAGAAGGCGCTCTAAGTTGGAGGAGATCAAGATATCCATACTCGGAGAAATGGTTTGAATGAAGGGACGACGGCGATCGTAAACGCCCGTTTCTAAAAAGTCTGTCAATACATTGTTGGCGTTACTAGCGACATAAAACGTTTTCACAGGTAAACCGAGCAAGCTGGCATAATAGCCAGCCAAAACATCTCCAAAATTTCCCGTGGGGACACTGAAGGACACCAGATCGCCCACTTGAATCGTGCCTTGGTTGACCAATTGACGATACGCATCAAAGTAATACACGATTTGCGGAATCAAACGGCCAATGTTAATGGAGTTGGCGGAGGATAAAACGACTTGATCTTTGGCCAATTGCGCTTTGAGATCTTCATCCAAGAAAAGCTTTTTCACCATGCTTTGGGCATCGTCAAAGTTGCCTTCCACGCCAAAGACGCGCACATTTTGGCCTTCTTGGCTGGCCATTTGTTTGTATTGCACAGAGGAGACTTTGCCATCGGGATAAAATACACAAATACCCGTTTGATCGACATCTTGGAAACCAGACATGGCTGCTTTTCCCGTATCTCCACTTGTGGCGGTTAAAATGAGCGCTTTTTGATTGGAACCCGCTAAGGCTTTGGATAAAAACCAAGGTAAAATGGTGAGCGCTACATCCTTAAACGCACTCGTCGGCCCACGAAATAGCTCCAATACAGGAATATCTCCTACACGTTTTAAAGGGGTGATGTCTTGGCCTTCAAAGGAGTTGGCATAAGCCTTTTCAATGCATTGTGAAAGCTCTTCCTTTGTATAACCAGACATTAATTTTTCAAAGACAAGCTGGGCGATGCCTTGGTAGTCCAATTGGCAAACCGTTTTCAAATCGAGCGGTTTTTCACCCAGTTCAGGCCACACAAATAAACCACCATCGTCTGAAATGCCTTTCAAGACGGCTTGTTTTGCATCAATAGGTGGTGTGAGTTGTCGTGTGGATTGATAATATGAGGTCATAGATTCGTGCTCCTTAATTGTGTCTGTTGAATTTGCACAGGGCTTATGATACAATGTGCAAGCTTTAAATACAAGTGTTTTCAAATTGAGAACAAAACACAAATCAATCACCAAATATCCGATGCATTTCGGTAAAAATATCACAATTAAAATGGAGTGTATGTATGAACTGTGTCCTTTTAGGCTATGGAACTGTTGGGAAAAGTGTAGAGGAATTGTGCCAAAACCTCCCCGCGCTTTCCTTGACCAACGTCTTTGTCCGTCCCGAAAAAGCGGATGAGCCTTATTTTACGAATCGAGGAGAAGAAATTGTTAGCGATCCAAAGACAGATATCGTTTTTGAATGCATGAATGGATTGGAACCAGCCAATACTTTGATTCGCCATGCTTTGCGTCATGGTAAACACGTCGTGTCTTCAAACAAAGCAGTGATGAGCAAATATTTGCCAGAGTATTTGGAATTGGCTAAAAAATATGGTGGAAGTGTTCAAATTGAAGCGAGTGTAGGCGGTGGCATTCCAATCTTGGATGCCATTTTAAAATTGTCTCAAGCTGAGCCCCTAGAGGGCTTTGAAGGCATTTTGAATGGAACATGCAACTACATCCTTTCGAGCATGGAGCAAAGCGGCGCATCCTTTGAAGACGCTTTACAAAACGCTATGGATTTAGGTTATGCCGAAGCCGATCCCACCAACGACATCGAAGGCATTGATGTATGGTATAAAGCGCTCTTGAGTGCCTCTTTACTATGCCAAGCGCCCATTTTGGATTTACCAGCTCCCCTTGGTATTTCCAAAATTTCAAGTGAGGATATCGCTTTTGCGAAAAAACAAGGACGTAAAATTCGCCATCTCGCCCTATTGAAAAACGAAAAAGGCCAACATGGAAGCGTGATTGCGCCCGTCTTTTTGAAAGAGGATGACTTTTTTGGGGCTGTCAATGCCAACTACAATGCCCAACTGCTCCATGCCCATTCCTTTGGCTCTTTAGGCTATTATGGCCAAGGCGCAGGAGGACTTGCCACAGCGCAAGCTATGATTGCCAATGGCTTAGATGCCACCAATGGACGCATTCGTCCCATTTCTTTAGATCAAACATCCACCTATAATCCAGAGTTAATCGTTTTGGATTGGATTGCGCGCTCTAAGGAGGCTAAAACGCTTCAAGATCTTGGAGCGACTTTACTAGAAGACAACTATTGGTTTATCCCCCAAAAAACGCTCGCTCAAGTGCAAACGCTACTTGAGCAAGATCCTAAGGCCATGATCGGAGTGTGGAAGTAACGTGACTTTAAAAGTAACAAAATTTGGTGGCTCTTCGGTAAGCCAAGCCAGCCAATTTGAAAAAGTAAAAAAAATCGTGGAAGCCGATCCCGATCGTCGCTTCGTGGTGGTTTCGGCTCCTGGCAAACGCTATGCAAGCGATGCCAAGATTACGGACTTATTGTATTTGCTCGATGCCCATCGCCAATATCATGTCAATGCGAGCAATGTCTATAAACTCATTCGCGAACGCTTTGTCGAAATTCGCGATACCCTCGGTCTCAAGCAGCCCATCGAAAAAGAACTCGACGAAATGTATGCCAATTTGGCTACGATGAGCCAAAACGAGATCGTTTCGCGCGGGGAATACTTTTGTGCCAAATTGATGGCGGAATATTTAGGCTATCCCTTTGTGGATGCGGTGGATGTCATTCGCATCAACCACGACAAATCCATCAACTGGGAAGCGACCAAAGCGCGCTTAGAAGCTTTGGTCAACGAATACCCCCGCTTTGTCTTTCCAGGTTTCTATGGGATGTCCGCCAATGGCAAAGTTATGGTGTTTTCAAGAGGCGGTGGCGACATCACAGGAGCCATTTTAGCCAACTTGATGCACGCCGATGTGTATGAAAACTGGACGGATGTCTCTGGTTTTTTGATGGCGGATCCAAGAGTGGTACGCGATCCCGAACCCATTACCCATATCACCTATTCGGAATTACGCGAGCTTTCCTACATGGGGGCCTCCGTTTTGCATGAAGAAGCGGTCTTTCCTGCCAAAGAAAGCAACATCCCCATTCACATCTTGAATACTAACCGCCCCCAAGATCCAGGAACGATCATTCAAGAAACCTCCCAAGTGCGCAATCGCTATCCCATTACAGGTCTTGCCGGAAAACCAGGCTTCTTGTCCATTTACATCTACAAAAAGCACATGTCCAATGAAATTGGCTACATGCGCAAGGTATTATCCATTTTAGAACGCTTCCATGTCTCCATTGAGCACATTCCAAGTGGCATTGACTCCTTCACCATCATCATCAGCCAAGCCGAAGTGGAAGACAGTTTGTATGAGATCTTGCATCAGATCAAACAAAACGTGGAACCCGATGAAATCAAGGTCAAAGACAACATCGCCCTGGTTTCCACGGTTGGAAAAGCGATGTCGCATCAACCGGGTATGGCTGGACGTCTATTTGAAGCCTTAGGAAAAAATGGCATCAACATTGCGATGATTGCCCAAGACTCCAATGAGATCAACATCACCATTGCGGTGGATGAAAAAGATCTCTCCAAAACCATTGAAGTCATCTATAACGAGTTTGTGCAAAAAGAAAATGAAAAACCCCTCGCCCGCAAAGTTTTGATGGAGCAAAGAGAAAAGATCAAGGGATCCAAAATTTAAAGAAAAGACGAACCACCAAAAAAGACAAAAAGCCAAGGGCCTTGAGGCAATGGCTTTTTTTGAAACACAAAAGAAAGAGGTTTTTTATGAAAACAATTGCGATTGCCGGAGCTACGGGTGCCGTAGGCCGCCAGATGTTGGAATGCTTAAAAGAACAAAATATTCAAGGAAACGTGAAGCTATTGGCTTCTAAGCGTTCTGCTGGAAAAGAGATCGATGGACTGATTGTAGAAGAACTCACGGAAGATTCCTTCAATGGAGTCGATTATGTATTGGGTGCTTGTGAAAATGCAGTGACCAAACAATGGATGCCTTGGGCACAAAAAGCGGGTTGCATTGTCGTAGACAACTCCTCAGCCTACCGTTTGGATGAAAATGTGCCTTTAGTCGTGCCCGAAATCAACGCCGAAGACATCAAAAATCATCATGGTATCATTGCTAACCCCAATTGCTCCACCATCATTGCCTTAATGGCTTTGCATGATTTAGACGATTTGTATGAACTCGAAGATGTCATTTGCACTACCTTCCAAGCCGTTTCCGGAGCCGGAGTAAAAGGCATTCAAGATTTAGAGCGTGAATTGCAAGACCCCGAAGCCCAACCCGAAGCCTTTGCCTATCCCATTGCCTTTAACGTCATTCCCCAAATTGGTGGCTTTGATGAAAATGGCATCACAAGCGAAGAGTGGAAGATGCAAAACGAAGGCCGCAAAATCCTGCATTCTCCTAATCTCAACGTCAATTGCACGTGTGTTCGTGTGCCTGTATGGCGCAGCCATTCGGAATCCATCACCGCACGCACCAAAACGCCGGTGGATTTAGAGGTTTTGAAGGAGAAATTACAAAATTCTGCGGGGGTAGTGCTTCGCGATGATCCCCAAAACAACGTGTATCCCATGCCCATTGATACCACGAATCAAGACGATGTTTTTGTGGGTCGCTTGCGCTATGACCAATCCGATCCCGAAAAGAAAACGATCAGCCTGTTTTGTTGCGGAGATCAAATTCGCAAAGGCGCAGCTTCCAATGCGGTGCAAATCCTTGGCAAACTCATGGAACTCGAAAACGAATAAATCCCCAAGCCAGTGAAAAACTGGCTTTTCTTATTCTATCTTCCATTGGTTAAGCGCAGAAAAAACACATTTCTAAGTCTGCTACAAATGAGGGAAGTTTGGCCTAAATAAAGATCTGAAAATTAAGACTTGTATTCCATATATTCATAAGTTTGGAATAGCTTTCATCAGGAAGACAATCTGCCTAAATACTAAATATCTAACTCATGGATGGATATGATATTTTTATAAGTAGTATTTTAGGAGTAAATAAGTTATACTTCATTTACCTTATACATTTGGTTTAAGGGTACTAAATTTTAGTCAAGAGATTCGCCTCGCGTTCTATTAAGAAGTTTATAAGAGTCTGAAGTATCTGCTTCTCAAGGTATTCAGAGCTTCCCCGAGGAAGAACTCGTCTTCTTTCCAAGGATCTTACCAGAAGATTTCCTAGAAATAAGATACC
>JAAVAY010000046.1 GCA_014803815.1 Allobaculum sp.
TAAATCATCCGTGTGATCATCTTGATCCTTTTCTGAGTTTGGTGCTTGAGTAGACCCTGTCATCGGAGAAATGGTAGTGGTAAGAAGTTCACTCTCATCACTAGGCTCGCTGCTAAAATCACTCACGAGTTCTACTTCCTCGCTTGAAGGTTGTGCTTGTCCACTAGATAAATCATCTGGCTCTTCAAAAGCGATGACATCTTCTTTGAGTACAGGATAATCTTCAGATGTAGGTATCAAATCGGTAGAATCAGTGGTTGTGGAGCTGGCATCACTCGTTTCCTCTGTTGGAATTGGAGAATTGGAAGAAGGAGTTGAAGCTGGAGCTTCTTCAGTTTTAGAATTTTTTGAGAACTTCTTTTTGATGGAAGAGATGGTATCTTGTTTAGCCTCATCGGTAGTCTCTTTCATTCCTTGTCTTGTTGAAGCTTTTTCTTTTGCCGCTTTATGACTTTCTTGAGCTGAACGTTGGGCGGTACGAAGCTTATTGAGTACAGCACGCGTTCCTTCATCAGAGACGAGATCTTCAATCTTTTCGTTATGGATCAAGTACCAAATCAAACCTAAAATGATGACCTCTTCGACAATGGCAATGCCATAAATCCAAGTATAGGTGCCAACATTGTCATAGAGGAAACCAATACCACTGATCGCAAGAGCTGTAGTAAAGGTAGATAAGAAATTCAAAATCGCATAAATACTGGAATAACGACGACGACTTACACGTGCCGAAACCAACAAAGGTAAAGATAACTCATTTAAAGCAAAAACACTGCCATAGAAGAAGGCAAGGACTAAAAGCGTGCTTTGGCCATTGAACATCGTAGCCATCCACAAGCCGATGGTAGCACAAAGCGCCACGATATCGAGAAGGCCCGTCGCTAAAATGGGTTTCAAACGACTGGAAAGCCAACCACCAAGCAATTTAAAGACTAAGTTTCCAATCATCGCCCAAGAAATAGCAACCGCTCCTGTCAAAGCGCTTAAGCCAAGAGAAAAGGCGATAGAGGAGAAATGAATGGTTAAGCCCACCAATGTAGCGGACAAAATTGCGATTAAAGCAAAACAACCAATGACCAAATACGAAGTTTTCTTACGTTCTGTAGGAGCTTCATCATTGCCATAAGGAACTTGCCCCGCTGCAGAAGGATGCAGTGGACAATGCCAATAAATCGGTGCAGCCATCAAAGCCACAATTAAGACTCCTTGCACTACAACGCCAAGTCGCCACCCATAAGTCGAGATAACAGCTGACATCAAAGGAGAGAAAATCGCTGCACTCAAAGCGGAGCCGGCCAAGACGATCGAGGTGGTTCGAGATTTTCCCTTTTCAAACCAGTTGTTGATCAAAGTTGTGGCAGGAACCATGCCGATTAAAGCACTTCCACAGCCAAGGATGGCACTAAAGCCATACATCCAATAGAAATTTAAAGAAAAGGCAATGCCAAGCACCGCGCAAGCCGAAACAATGGTGCCCACCAACATGATGTTGTATAGCTGAAATTTCTTTAGGATCTTTGGAACTGCAAGAGTCATTAAAGCCATACAAATCAACATAAATGTAGTGGAGAGATTCACATTGCCTAAGGAAGTGCTGAGTCCAGCGGCGATGGGATCATAAAATACTCCCACTGAGTAAAAACAAAGACCAATGCTTGCAGCCACCATCAAGCAGGCCGAAGCAATGACTTTAGCATATTGAATCCGATCTCCTACATTCAATTTAAAATTCATTTTAAACTCCTTTCTTTTGCTTTCAGAGATTCTTTTCTCCCATTATATAGGGCGTAATTTTTGATGAACCTCTTTAAGCACAGCTTTCAAAAGGCTTTCAAGAGCAGATAAGGTAAAAAAAAGCTCTCCTTTTTAAAGAGAGCAAGTCGATCCTTCCTTAGAAAAATAAGCTAGCTAGATAAGCCACAAAAGCGGAAACAGTGGCCACTTGTAAAAGGCTTCCTCCAAACCAAGCCATACCAATGGCGGCAATCACCCCAAGAGCGCACACTTGTAGAGGCAAGGGCGAGGAGAAAACGCCAGGAAAAGTCATCGCCGATAAGACGGCATAGGGAACATAAAACAAAAAGGATTTAAAAAATCGGGAGTGAATGGGCTTGGAAAAAAAAGCCATGGGAATCATACGAATTACGTAGGTGACCAAAGCCATCACAAAAATACCAGTGTAGATCTCGTTCACTTTTTATTGGCCTCCTTTTGACTCATCCTCTTGGTTTTCTTCTTGACGGGGAAAAAGCCAGGCCATTCCCGCAGAAACCACAAGCGTGATCAAAATGATGGAGTAGCCCCCACTCAAAGCGGGAAGAAAAGACAAAAGACAGCTCAAAGCGATGGCACAAAGCACACAATATAAAATAGCTTTATCCTGTTTAGCGGCTGGGACAAAAATCGCAATAAACATTCCATACATGGCTAGTCCTAAGGCATTGACCACATCGCTCGGCAGCGTATGACTAGCGATCGCTCCTAAAATCGTTCCCGAAGTCCAACCAATCATTGGTAAAAAGACAAGACCCATAAACCAAGCAAAGCGAATTGCCCCCTTTTGACCAATGGCTACCGCATAAATCTCATCAGTAATTCCATACGACATCAACAGACGTTGCCACAAAGGAATTTTGTCGCCCACTTTTTGCGCTAAGGAAATGGACATTAAAAAATAGCGGGCATTGATAATGAGTTCCGTCAAAACAAGTTCCAACAACGAGGCTCCTGCACAAATCAAAGTTGTCCCGGCAAATTGTCCAGCACTCGTCAAATTGGAAAGCGAGGTGATCGCAGCTTGCGTGACACTCATTCCTTGAATGATCGCCGCCATACCATACGCTGCGGAGACAGCAAAATAGCCAAGCGCAATCGGAATCGATACCCGCATTCCTTCCACAAACCAAGACCAAGTTTCCATTTTCTTCATGGCGTAAATTATAGACGATTCAAACGACAAAAAAAGCGCTCAAGAAAAAACTTGGGCTCCTTTTTTATAGACTAAAAAATTAATCGGTGACATCCTCCCCCGCCTAAAGAGGCGAGGGCTTCCTNTCGCACAAGCGAACAGTCGGTTCTCGTTCGATAGCACTACTGTGCTAAGCATAAGCGAGCTATCTCCGTGTGCCCCACGGTTCTATGGAGTGGCTATGCCTTTACTAACCGCATACCTTCGTTTCGGATGTTGACCGTAGCGTTTACATCTCTGTTATGGTGCCTACCGCACTTAGGCCAATCCCACTCCCTGAGACTAAGATTTTTCGTTTCTCTTGTAACCACAAACATTACAAATTTGACTACTTGCACAACCTTTACAAGCTTTTTGCCCATATCAGCAAGCTTGTACTGTAAGAAAGTTACAAACATTCCCCAGCCATTATCGCTCACGGACCTGCCGAAATTTAGGGACTGTGCCATTGCTTTCATATCAAGATCTTCAATACGCACGCAATCCTATAGCTCTCTGCCTTGTTATGTAGGAAATCTTTTCGCTGATTCGCCACTTTTGCATGCCTTTTAGCCAATCGTTGACGTTGTTTTTCTCTATTTTTAGAGCCTTTTTGCATTTTAGAAAGTTTACGTTGTTCACGTTTTAATTTCTTATCAGCTTGCCTGTAATACCTCGGATATTGCGGTTCGTTGCCGTTGCTGTCTTTGTATAACTCAGCCATGGAAAAATCCAAGCCTAGTTTGCGGTTCTATCGGCTGGACTTGGCTTTCGTACTCAAACAGAACGCTTGCATAATCCACTAGGAGTTTGACTTATGGTAACAGACTTTAGTTTGTAATCAGGCGGAATGAGTCTATTCTGCTTCAGCTTTACAAGACCGACTTTGGGGAGTCTTATATAACCGTTCTCAATCACACCCATTGACACAGTTCGTTGTGTAGGCGGCTGAATTTCTTGGACTTGAATTTCGGGAAACCGACTTTAGAATTTCTAAAAAAGTTGTTATAGGCTTTCTGCAGGTTCAATTGAACGTTTGAAAGAGTAAGACTGTCAATTTAAGCCACTCAAACTCAGACTTGTACTGTGTAGGCGTGTTGTTCAGCATTTGCTGGTTTCTTCATAATGCTTAATTTTATCGGATANCANTTGATTGTAGATGAAACGNACACAGCCGAATAGCCAACAAAACTTTTTGGTNCGAGGTTGGATATGAATTTNAATGCCTTGTTTGCCATGACTTTNNCCTCTTTTTTCGCCTNNTTTTGTTGTGTTGCTACATTTATATTATATTTCTTATTCATGCTTTCGCTGTTGTAAGTAAGCAAAAGACTCCAAACCACAGCTTTTGTTTGGAGATCCCGACTGCTTGTACTTTTGTAAGCGAACTTGCGGATAGGCTTTGAACAAAGCTCATTGTCTTTATCGTAGTTCCATTCCTGTAATGTTTTGATGCGCTATACTCATATTTCTTTATAAGCCTAAAAAACTCAATGAAGGTTCGTTAAAAAATGCTAGTTTATTTTTTATCCTTCCGTTATAAAAAAGTCGAAAAGAACCAAGCTAGGTCTTTTCGACTTTTTTGAATCGTTTATGAAAATCGTGAACATCCATTCAAGATCAAATTTCTGATTAAATTTCGTTTCTCATGGATTAAGCAATGTGAGGAGAAGGGCTTTCGAGAAGCGTACTATGGTCCATACACCAAAGAGACTTGAGGATATTAACTTTTTGGGAATCAACTTCAATCAGCTTTGGATCGAGAATCCCATTGCAAGAATCGGAAGACCAAGACTTTGCCTTTGTCCAAGCAAGATCGTCTTCAATTCGGCTCACCAATGTTGGTAAATCAAGAGTACCATATTGTTCCAAAATAGAGGTCAAAATCAACTTTGCGGTATGGGTAATTTCACACTCACCATGAAACAAACGGCGTTGAGTCATATTCATCGCATCAAGTTCAACGCAGAAAGGCCCCTCAGGCAGATAAACAAATGTTCCCTCAAAAATGGACCGGCGAAAAATCGCATATCCTTCACGTAAGGCCAAATATAAGAGAGCATGTAGTTTTTTCTCCCCTACCTCCAAATGGGAAAGGGACTGAAAACGAGAAACAAGAAAGTTTATGCAGTCCGCTGCTGAGTTAGGTCTTGTATTCATGGACATTAGAATAATGAAATTCTTATCTAAATACAATATTTTTTCATATATAAAGAATAGTTTGCTTAACTAAAAACCCTTACATAAAAGAAAACGCTTTTATTTAAAATAAAATTAAATATTTCGTAATTTTTCCTCTTTTTTAAAGATTTTTTTAAGGTTTTCTTCTTAGTTCCAAATTTTGAAGACAAAAAAAGCTTTGGGCAACGGTAGCGTTACTCAAAGCATGAATGGAAAACCAGTTATAAATTTCTGGTGATCTTGAATAGAGAAGTTCGGGATATAAAAAGTAGTAAACGCCTGCTTCCGCAAAAAACTCAATCGGACTTGTTGAGGCATAGGTTCCAAGTTCTAAGCGATAGCGATTATACAAATCCACCCAATCGGCTCGATCTGAAAGACAAGCTGTAGCGCCTTTCGTTTGAACATCTAAAAGATGAGTAAATTCATGAATGATGGTTTCTTGATAGGAGTAGGGATCATCTAAACCCAATACTGAGCCATCTTTGCAAAGAGAGCGATAGTTATGAGCTTCATCAATGCGCACTTTAATGACAATCGTGGCGTTTTCCATTTGGGTGAAGCCAGCAATTTCGTCTTCAAAATTTTGCATGTGTTCATTACGGAAAGTCTCCCGACTTAAAAAATAGACTCCCGCTGCTTTTTCTTTTAAAAGTGGAGACAAACTGTTGATGATCTGGGAAATGACGATTTGATCGTTTTCGGATAACACAGGTTGTCCATTGATGGATTCAAAATAAAGAGGAACTTCACTATATGTTTGACGAATCGTATTCGGCAACAGGGGGGCTTGTTTTTGATTGGCTTTTTGAATCGTATGGTCACGCAACATACAAAGTTGCGCGATTTGAGCAGGAGGATCTTTGTAGACTCCATTCATCGTAAACACAAGCCCAACACAAAGAGATAGCCAAATCAACACGGAAAACCAAGAGCGATCGATAAGGGTTTCTAAGAAGGTCGAGATCGCAAAAAGTCCTGGTAAAAACCACAGAACGGGATAGGAAAGCGATTGTTGCCAAACTGGTAAAAGGGATGACAAAAACAATTCGAGCACAAAGCCAAAAATGAAGACACTGATTCCATAGAAGAGCGCTTTAAAAAAGATAAAGAAAACAGAAGGACGACGTCTCCTTCTGCGTTTCTTTTTCGATTTTGAATGAGCCATTATGCTTCTTGATCCACGGTCTGGTTGGTTTCAAAAGAATCGAAGGAACTTTCTTTGGCTTCTCCTGAGGAATCAGTAGGTAGATCTTCGGCGTTAGCGTTTTCTTTTGGCAAAGTGGAAAGAATGGATTCAATTTTTTGACCATGAGCCCAAGAGGTATCTTGGACAAAAATCAAATCTGGCATTTTTCTCGCTTTGATGTTTTTGGCAAGTGTACTGCGAATGAATCCCTTGCTTGAACGCAAAACGCGTATACCAGCATCATTGCGTTCCTGTTTCCCTAAAAAGGAAACATACACTTTAGCTTGGGACATATCACGGGTGCATTCTACATCGGTAACTGTTACAAAGCCGAGTTTTGGATTTTTCAATTCAAATTGTAAAATTCGGCTGATTTCCTTTTTGAGGATTTGATCCATTCTATCCTGTTTAATCGACATTTTTAACTTCCTGGTCTTCAAAGGCTTCGATGATGTCATCAATCTTGATGTCGTTAAAGTTCTCGATCGTTAAGCCACACTCAAAGCCTTGACTGACTTCTTTTACATCGTTTTCAAAACGGCGCAACGATCCAATCCGACCAGTATAGATGACGATGCCATCACGGATTAAGCGCACAGAGGAATCACGCTTAATCACTCCATCGGTGACATAGCATCCAGCAATGGTACCGATCTTCGAAGCGCGGTAAATTTGACGAACCTGGGCTTGACCAGTGATGACTTCTTCATAAACTGGAGCCAACATACCCTTCATCAAGCTTTCAAGTTCTTCAAGAGCTTTATAAATAATGTTATGTAAACGGATTTCTACGCCTTCTTCTTCAGCCTTTTTTCGAACCGCTGCGGTTGGACGAATATTAAATCCATAAATAATAGCGTTGGAAGCTGAAGCGAGCATGATATCCGATTCGGTGATCGTACCTACTGTGGAACGAATGACATTCACTTTCACCGTATCTACATTGAGTTTCTCAATGGAGGCTTTCAGCGCTTCGGCAGATCCCTGTACATCGGCTTTAATCAGAACATTGACTTCCTTCATATCACCTTCTGAAATCAAACGCGCCATATCTTCCAAAGAGCGAGCCGAAGAAGAGGAACGCTCTTGTTCGATTTGTTTTTGTGCGCGGCTTTGAGCGATTTCAGCGGCCTTTTTATAAGAGTCATACACCATAAATACATCTCCAGCCTTAGGAACTTCATTTAAACCAATGATTTCCACTGGAGTCGAAGGCCCAGCTTGCTTGAGTTCCATTCCCTTATCGGAAGTCATTTTACGAATACGTCCATAGGCACTTCCTACAACGAGCGAATCCCCAGAATGCAGTGTACCTTGTTGAATCAAAAGAGTAGCGACGGGTCCACGTCCCTTATCCAACTTAGCTTCTACAACCGTCCCAGAGGCTGCTACATCGGGATTGGCTTTGAGTTCTTGCATATCGGCCACCAATAAGATGGATTCGAGCAACTCATCTACTCCTTCCCCCGTACGAGCGGAGATTTCGGTGAAGATGGTATCGCCTCCCCAAGCTTCGGCCATGACGTTTTCGTTGGCCAATTCGTTCATCACACGATCAGGATTAGCTCCCGCTTTATCAATTTTATTGACGGCGACCACCATCGGAACGCCTGCCGCACGGGCATGATCAATGGATTCTTTGGTCTGAGGCATAACTCCATCGTCGGCCGCTACAATCAAAACCACAATATCTGTAACTTGGGCCCCACGAGCACGCATCGCTGTAAACGCTTCATGGCCTGGCGTATCCAAGAAAGTCACTTTGCGCCCATCAAGGCTAACTTGATAAGCACCAATATGTTGGGTAATGCCACCAAATTCACCCTTCACCACATGAGCATTTCGAATGGTATCAAGAAGAGTTGTTTTACCATGATCAACGTGTCCCATGATGGTTACAACAGGTGGACGAGGTTTTAGATCTTTGGGATCAAATACCCGATTGGCAATTTGGTCTTCAATGTCGTCTTCGTCAATGATGACCTCTTTATGGGCCTTTACTTTAAATTCTTCACAGATTAATTCGATCTCTTCGTCCCCTAAAGGAGTATTAATAGTCGACATATTTCCCAGAAGAAACAAGAATTTAATGAGTTCGGAGGAATTTCGTTTCATCAATTCCGCAAGTTGCCCTACGGTAATAGGTAACGAGTAGGTAATTTCCCTTGGATATTCGATCCGTGGTTTTGGAGTATATCCGCGGTTACTGCTCCGATTTTTATTGTTACGATTCCTGTTATTTCCTGGTTTCTTTTTTGTCGTTGGCTTGTTGGCCATCTCATCACCATCCTTCTCTAGTTTACGTTTTGGGCTACATAAGCATCTCAAATATAGCCAAATGCGCGCCATCAAAAGAGGAAGTGCTTAAAAACGACATTTCCCTTCATTCTTTCTTGTTTTAAACTGGCCGCATGAGCGCTTAAGATTTCCCAAAGACGATAACCATAACAAGGTATGGGGACAGATGACAAGAAAATTAGACGTTTTCTTCCATCAAGCCTTCTCGTTTGGCTAGCTCAATGGCTTTGGAGGCAAAGCCTTGATCCAACAAAGCTACAGCCATATTAACTTTCGAGCTAATCCCATTAAAACGCAAAGCGGGCAAAACAAGTAAAGGAACGTGATAGTACGCACATTTATCACGAATTTTTTTAGCGCGGTTGGCTCCGCACGCCTCACTCATTACCACGAGTTTAGCTTTTGTGGTTTGGATGGAGGGCAAGAGCGCATCTCCTTTAGCGAATTGTCCAGTGCGGACACACAATTGCACCAAGGAGAGGAGTTGATCAGCCGGCACGGATGATCAACTCCAATTTGTCATACACTTCCTGAGGAATTTCACATTCCAGAGCCCGCGCAAGTGCCCTGGTCTTTTTTGCTTTTTCAAGGGTTTCCATCGATTTCTGGATATAGGCGCCGTGTCCATTCTTCTTACCGGTGACATCAACGATGACCTCATTTTCCGGCGTTCGAACCACTCGAACGAGCGATTGTTTAGGAAAACGCTCTTGAGTGACGACGCATTTTCGCATCGGAATTTTTCGCATGGTTGTTACCTTACATGAAGCAGAACCGTTCCAAGTGCAAGGAATATGCCTATCAATAATAAACAAAAAATGGTTCAACAATAAACTATTTTTCCAAACGATTGAAAGGAATAAGGCAAGCAAAAGGCCTAATATTCATCGTCGTAGTAGGAATCGTATTCTGCGTAGTCAATATCGTCTTGGTTCCAAGATGCATTGAGTTCTTCTTCGAGTTCGTTGTTTTCGATCTCTTCGAGTTCTTCTTGAGTATAAATAGGATGCATGGCTTGGAAAGTCGGTTTTTTCTTTTCAACG
>JAAVAY010000047.1 GCA_014803815.1 Allobaculum sp.
TGAGCGTCCTTGGCACGATAGAAAACTTTTCGACACTCCAGGTCTTGAAAACGACAAATCCGTTTTGGCTTGGTTGTCAGGAGTAGATTTAAAACAAGTCATTCCGACCAAACCTTTAAAGCCATATGTGTGTCAGGTGTATGAGGACCAATCTTTTGCGGTAGGCGGTCTAGCCCGCATGGATGTCGTGTGCAAAGGTAAAGCTAGCATTGTAGGGTATTTCTCTTTGTCTTTGCCTATTCATCGCGGCAAATTAGCCGATGCCGATCGCTTATGGAGTGAACACCTCGGGGAAATGTTATCTCCAACTTTGGATGAATCGTTGGATACCATGAAAACGTGGCATGCGCCCAAATTGCGTCCCAATCAGAAAATGGATGTCGTAATTCAAGGACTTGGCTGGTTTAGTGTGAGTGGAGACATTCAATCCATCACCGTCAAAGCCCATGAAGGCATTCAAGTAACATTTCGAAAGGCGATGATTTAATGCTTAGTGCTCAAAATAAAAAGAAACTCCGTACGATGGCGATGGAGCTTCCCTCTATGCTTCAAATTGGTAAAGCCAATTTAACGCCATCCTTTTTTGAAACTCTGAACGCTGATTTGGAGGCTCATGAATTGGTCAAAGTGACGATGCAAAAAACAAGTGAACTCAGCGTTCGCGAAGCGGCCATTGAGTGTGCAGGTGCGACGAGCAGTGAAATCATTCAAATTATCGGTCGCACGTTCACTTTGTACAAACAAAGCAAACAAAATAAACTTGGCATTCGCTAATGTCTAAGCCGCCTATGTAAAGTCTTAGAGAGCAAGACGCATTTCGTTTCCAAGTATTGAAACTCTAAACCTTCTGTTCTGGCCTAAAATTTAAGGAAAAGGCATGGAGACATAAATAAAGAAAGGTAGGTTCGGGTTTTCTTTTCCTGACAACGTTACGAGTCTCCAGCCCGAAACGAAATGAAAAAGAAAGTCGCTTTGTTGGGCGGATCATTTGATCCCATTCACAATGGACACCTCACTATGGCACAAGCCGCTTTAGATCATCTCGGGGTCGATGAAGTTTGGTTTATTCCTGCGGGATCTACGCCTTTAAAAGATCGTCCTTTGACCAATGCTGCCCACCGTTTAAAAATGATTCGCTTGGCTTGCCAAGAAAATCCCAAATTTAAAGTGTGTGATATCGAATTAAAACGCAATGGAAAAAGTTATACCGTCGATACCTTGGAAAGACTGACGCAGCTTTTTCCAAATATTGAATTTTTTTGGTTGATTGGAGAAGACCAAGCCCATAATTTTGATCATTGGAAAGATCCCGATCGCCTCAAAGAGCTAGCCACCTTTGCGGTCGCTATTCGCCAAGAACCAAAAGCCCAAGAAGAAGTTGCATCGGATCTTTGGGAAAACGATTCAGAAGAAATTCTTGTAGAGGAGTCTGTTTTAGAAGAAGTTGAAGAAAAGCAAGAGGAAAAAGTGCTTCCGATGGAAGAATTAGAGGAAGGATTTATTGCCTTGCCCATGCGACCGATGGATGTCTCTTCGACTCAAATTCGAAATGGCAAACGCCTCAACATGTTGCCTAAACCCGTTTTAAACTACATCTTGGATCAAGAACTCTACTTGATTTGGTGGATTCGTAGCCAAATGAGTCCTTCTCGTTTTGCTCATTCCTGCAGTGTAGCTAGACTTTGTCGCGAATTGGCCAAAGCCCATGGCCTCAATCCCCATGCCGCTTGGTTAGCTGGACTTTTCCATGATATCGCCAAAGATATGCCCAAAGAGGAGCAGGAAAAATGGATTCGAGCTGTCTTTCCTGAAGCTCTCAATGAACATCATGCGATTTGGCATGGATATATTGGCAGTGAAGTGGTCAAACGTTTTTATGGTCTAGAAAGTCCGATGATTCGTAATGCTATTTTCAACCACGTCAAAGGGACAAGCTACGATCCATACGCTATGATGGTTTTCATTGCGGACAAACTCGATCCTTTACGAGGATATGATTCCTCTGGTTTATACAAAGCCTGTTTACATGATTTATACAATGGCTTTTTACTGGTAAAAGCCGAAAATAAGGCCTTTTTAGAAAAAGAAAAGGGAACCTCGAAGGATAAAGCGAAACTATTAAGCCAAAAAAAGGAATAAGAAAGCATTAATTTATGGATCAACAAAAAATAACAGAACTTGTTATTCAGGCCATCAGTGAAAAAAAAGGCCATGACATCGAAGTATACGATACGACTTCACTCACCCCTTTTATGGATACCATGATTGTAGCGAGCAGTGACAACTTAAAACAAAACTATGCGCTTGCCCAAAATATCAAAGATCGACTGTTTGAAGCTGGCTATGATGGGAATTATCGTGTCGAAGGGACAAGTGAATCGCGTTGGATCTTAGTCGATCTCAAAGACATCGTGATTCATCTCTTTGCAGATCATGAGCGCGAGGTGTATTCGCTTGATCGGTTGTATCAAGAATGCCCCGTCCAACGCTTTGAATAACGGGTTGACGAATGTGTGCTCTTTTTGCCTTCTTGATTATGGTAAAAAGAGCGCTTTTTTTATCAAGGAGAATAAAAAATGGGACAATATGAACCAACGTTATCGCATTATTACGATGCTTTAGTGGGGGATTTAGAAGCTTCTGCGAAATGGGTGGAATGGGTTGAAAGGTACAATCCTGGGTCACGATTTTTGGAATTGGCTTGTGGAAGTGGAGCCATTACCTCTTTACTCGCTCAAAACCACGAAGTCCAAGCCCTTGATTTGTCGGCTTCTATGTTGGAAAAAGCCAAAGAACGCGATGAAAACGGCCAAATTTCGTTTATCCAAGGCGATATGCGCCATTTAGAAAGCCTAGGCGTATTTGATGCCATTGGATGCTTTTGTGACTCTTTCAATTATTTGATCAATCCCGAGGAAATTGAAGCTTTTTTTCAAAGCGTAGCGAACCATTTAACTAAGGATGGCTATTTTTTCTTCGATAGCCATGGCCTAGATCGCTTAGAGGAATTTAAAGCCGATCGAGACGACTATGGTTATGAAGAAGAAGGTACGTTTGAGGATGGAACCCAAGTGGAATGGCGCATTCGCTCAGAAGACGATTTCATCGTACAAGACTTTGCCTTTTATTTACCCAACCAACCTGTCGTCCTCGAACATCACGTACAGCGCGTCTATTCTTTAGAATTTTTACAAGCGGCTTTACAAAAGGCTGGATTTGCGGTGTTAGACATCCTTGGGGATTTTGGAGAAGAACCATTGGAAACGTGCGAGAAATATTTCATCGCTTGTCAAAAGAAAGAATAAGCAAATTTAGGAGCGCATTTGCGGAGAACAAAGAAGAAAGGAAGAGATTTGGCAAGCTCCTTTCATCTCCTTGCCAAGATAGTATGATCGGATTAATTGCAGCGACTTCTCAAGAAATGAGCGCGATTAGTAGCCAGATGGATCGCGTATCGAGCCGTACGCTAGCTCATGTGGAATTTCGAAGCGGAAAACTGGGAGGCCAAGACATCGTGGTGGCTTTATCGGGGGTAGGAAAAGTCGCCGCGGCCATTGCCTCCACGCTCATGTGTCAGTTATATCAACCCTCTTGCCTCATTTCCGTTGGCGTAGCGGGGGGGTTAAAACAAGAACAGGAAGTGGGGGATTTAATCATTTCCGATGCCATTATTCAAGCTGACTTTGATACGACTCAATTTGATGGGCCAGAAGGCTTAGGGTTGCGCTTTCAGGCTAATCCCAAGCTCATAGAAAAAGCGCAAAAAGCGGCCCAAAAAACACAGTTGAATTGGATGGTTGGAGCTATTGCCACGCAAGATTTGTTTATGGCGGCGAAAGAGGATTATGAGCGTCTCCTTCATAACTTCCCCGAGGCGGCCTGTTCGGAAATGGAAGGTGGGGCCGTAGCGCAAACCGCTAAGGCGTTCTCCATTCCTTGCCTTGTGGTGCGCACCTTGAGCGATGTGGCCGTTCATGAGAATAACCCCATGGAATATGCCCAATTTGCCGTGGAATCGGCTCAAAAAGTGGCAACCTTTTTAGAGATTTTTTGCCAAGAGTTTTAGTGTAAACTAGGTCGATCGATCTAGTTTTTTTTGCATTTCATTTTTCTAAAGGTTTTCTTACGTTGCAAGGGGGAAGACACAAGGAATGGACTCAGTTTGTATAATGGAACTTACTCTGATTTAAAATTTACCAAAAGAACAAGAAATTAAGGGGAATGGATCTTGTTCTTTTTTATCGGCTCCTTTTTAAAGAAGGGCCATGAAAAGAGGATATGCATTCATGTTGTTTTCATCTAAAGGTCGCTCACCCACCAAAAAGCAACCTTCTAAAGATACGTATGGCTGGCCCCTCACCTTTGCCTTATGGCTCGTGTTGGTGTTTGGCATTTGTTGTATATGGGCTTTATTTATTAGTGGGCCAGTCCGCTTACATGAGGCCCAAATCGCCCAAGTCAAAGAAACTATTGAAGCCCAAGTGCCTGCTATTCAAGGCCTTCAACAAGCCGCCTTTGATTATGTCACCTGGCAAGGGTATACCCACGAGCTATTGTATTGGTTTGATGCGACGGGAAACCTCATTACAACGCGGGAACTTTCGACTTTAGACTATAATGAGGCCAGAGAAACCGCAAAAGAGAATTATGGAATGGAGGCTCGCATCGTGTTTTTAGCCTATGGATATAGTGGTCCCGTCTATCAACTTGAAACGGATACCCGTCTTTTAATGTTAGACTATGACACTTTGGACTGGGTATACGAAAGGAGCTTAACCTATGGGACAAAATGAAGATTGGAATGCCCCTTGGCTTAATCGAACCAATTGGATTTTGGCGCATCTTGAAAATTTCCATTTGGAAGCGGCTGAAGCCCTAGTGGTGCTGTTGATTAATTATTTTAATGAAACCGCTCCAACTACGACCATCAGTGCCAATGACATCTCCAATAAAAGTGGCTTAGATCTCGAAAAAGTCGAACAAATCATTGATTCCTTGAGCGAAAAAGGCTATCTCAACGTGCGCATTCAACGCAGCGGAATGCAATTTTTGTTAGATGGTTTGTATCATGCCAACCGCGAATCGCTCGGTGGCCCCATCCAACAAGGCCTCATTCGTGAAATCGGCAACGAATTTGGCCGCCCTCTTTCGGGAAGTGAAATGGAGCGCATTTTGCGGTGGCAACAGGAATTTGAAGAATCCACGATTTTGCGCGCTCTCGATGAAGCCTCGGCCTACGATCGAAGGACACTCAGTTACATTGAATCGTTGCTTCAAAGTTGGAAACAAAGAGGACTCAGCGCTGAGGATATAGAAAGTGGTAAGNGATNAAGGAANAAAAAGAAAGACTCGAAATAGAAAGAAAAGAGATCAAACCATTCGACGAAAAAGTGGATCTTGAAACCATGGGCAAATTACGAGCTCAAGAAGTGCCCGTCTTTGAAACCAAACCCTCTACCCCAGTGATTTTTGATACTCTTGAAACCATTTTTCCTGAAGCGGAGTGTGAACTACGCCATCGCAATGTCTTTGAACTGTTGGTATCGGTCGTATTATCGGCGCAAGCTACCGATGTTTCCGTCAATAAAGTTACCCCTGCCCTTTTTGCGCGTTGGCCAAATCCCGAAGCTTTAATGAATGCCAAATTAGAAGAAGTCGAAGAGACCATTAAAAGCATTGGCTTATATCGAAACAAAGCCAAACACCTCATTGCCTTATCCCGTGTTTTAGTCGAAGACTTTCATGGGCAAGTCCCCCAAGATTTTCAAGCCTTACAAACTCTTCCTGGGGTGGGACGAAAAACGGCGAATGTAGTGCGTTCCGAAGGATTTCATATCCCTTCTTTTGCGGTGGATACCCACGTCGAGCGCGTTTCTAAACGCTTGGGTATTTCGTGTATCGAGGATAATGTAGGACAAGTGGAAGAAGCGCTTAAAGAGCAGCTAGAGAAGGCACGTTGGAATCAGGGCCATCAGGACATGATCTACTTTGGACGTTATTTTTGTACGGCGAAAAAACCCAAATGCGAGGTATGCCCCTTTCGATCGTTTTGCCACAAAGAGCAGTTGAGTAGCTATCAAGCTCTGAAAAAAGCGCAAGCTAAAGCGAAAAAGGAGGAACAAGAAGGATGATTCAAACTGTATACGTCTGTGGTCGCGGCGCGGTAGGAACCACCATTGGCGATCTGTTTGCGACCTACTTGCCTGAAGAGCGCTTTGCCTTTTTAGTTGATTCCAACCGGAAAGTGCGCTATGAAAACCAACCGATTTTGGTCAATGGCCAAGCTAAAACATATCGCTACTTGACCAAAGAAGAAGCCACCTCTGAAAACCAAGCGGATTTGATCTTCTTTGCCTGCAAATCCTATAGCCTCGATGAAGCGATGGAAGAAGCGGCACCTTTTATTNAAGATAAAACCATTTTGATGAGTGGAATCAATGGCATTGAAAGCGAAAATCGTCTAAAGCGTCGGTTTCCCAATCAACCCATTGTTCATGCTATCGCCCAAAATATGGATTCTTGCTATGACTCCAAGCAACAAGATCTACATTTCACGACTCGTGGGGAAATCGTTTTTGGACCTGCGACTTCGGATCTTTTCAAAGAGGCTAAAGCCGTTGAGGAGCTATTTCTTCACTGTCATATTCCCTACATCTTCTCCTCGAATATCCTTTTGGATCAAGGAAGTAAGTTGATGTTCAACTGTGGAATCAATCAAGTGTGTGCAGCCTACAATGCGACTTATGGGGAAGTAGCCAACAATCCCGTTCTCTTTGGGCTTTTTAAACAAGCGATGGAAGAAGCCCGCCTTGTACTAGCCGCTCTGCATCAAGATCCTGGCCAAGCTGCTTTGGACAATTGGGCCTATAAGATTACTACTTTTGATCCCAACTCGATGCCGAGTATGGCTCAAGACATCAAGGCAAATCGTCCTCTCGAACTTGACTTGTTTTCCGGCACCATTTTGCCCCTTGCTAAACAAGCTCATATTGAGACTCCTGTCTTAGAAGATCTCTATCAAAGACTGTCTTCTCAAGAGCCGCTTTAGAAAAGAGATTCGGTTATGACTACTCAAATTAAAAAAAACCAAGAAACGACCCCCAAAAAAGCTGTATCTAAAAACACTTCATCTGAAGCCACAAAGACAACTTCAAAACAAACCAAGGCACTAAGCGAGAATACAAAAAAAAGTACCTCCACCTCAAAAACGGTAAAGCAGACCCAAGCTTCTTCGAATGCCAAGGCAAAGCAAGAGAAGAATACGAAGAGTAGTGCGAAAGAAGAGACCAAAAAAACAACCAAGGAAACGGAATCGAAAAGTAAAATCACAGTAGAACCCACTAAAGCCGCTCAAAAAGCTGCCGAAAATTCTACGGGAGCAGGACAATTTGTAGGGGCTTTTTCTTCTCAACCGGCAGGACAAGTCATTCGTCCTAATGAAAAAAAGCTCACTTCCGCTGATATCGCTTCCTCTTCCACCAAATCCACCCCTTCTTCCAAGAAGAATAGCTCTACTAAAGTCAGCGCTTCAACCAATAAGAAGAGTTCATCGAAAAGTCACCAAACATCCCAAGCCTCTACTAGCTTTGAAAACACAGTAAAAAACCTTGGGCGGCAAGGAGCCAAAGCCATTACTCACTCCTTGTTAAAAGATAAAGCCCCCGAAGTCAGCAAACAGGTGGAGGATTTAGCCGGAAATCTGGTTTCGAGTTTAATCGATAACTGGCTTAAATAAAATTTGAAAAGATGACGATGTAATGGCATCGTCTTTTCTTTTTTCTTCTTATCGATGGCCTATTCAGATGAAAAATACATTTTTTAGCGTATTTAAAACATATCTTTGACCTTTTCAATATCACTGATTTTCCGTTACAGTAGCTAGGGATCCCTTTTAAGAAAGATGGTTTCTAGAGCCATTCAAGAAAGGAAACAATCGATGTTTCAAGCGTTTTTTAAATGGGGACTGTGTTTTCTCAGTGCCTTTTCAAGTCCACTTCTTCAAGTTCTTCAGCCACCTACACCTTTAATCGAGGTACAAGCAAGAGGGCCTGGAGAAGTGCGACTTCACTATGGAAAGCAGGTGTATAGCACAAATCGCGATGAAGTTCTTCAACTCCATTTGCCTTATCAGGCTTCGATTCAAATTGAAGCCATCGCTGACGATTTAAGCCGAATTGAAACGCTACAAATCAATGAAGAAGAGCTTCCTCAAGCCAAATATCAAACCACTTGGACACATCCTCTTATTTTAAAAGAAGCTCTTTCCATTCAGGCGACTTTTTCCCCCTCTTATACGCCCTCCAATGTCAAAGAACCACCCGATAAAAAATCGTCGCCTACTCTTCAAAATTTGACTGCTTCTCTTTCCAATTCCTCTTTTCCCACAAATTCTCTATCTCTTTCTAAAGGCCTCATCTCTCCCATTCCCCTTTCACAAACCCAAGATTTTTCGCTTCAAGACTCTTCTACAAAAGAATTAGAAGTTCCTATTCAAGAAGAAAAGCCAATCGATCAAGAAGATCAAGACGATCCCCAAAAAGACGAGTCTTTTCTTGATTCTTTGATAGAGGATTCTTCCTCTCTTGCTTCGCTTGATTCGAGTTTGACCCTTTCATCAGAAGAAGTAGATTCAGAGTTTGATGATTCTAATTTTCCTCCCCTTTTCGATCAAGACTTTTCTCAAGACGATGCCAAACAGGAGGAATTCGATCAAAGCGAAGAGCCAAAAAAGAATCCAGATCAAGAAGAGGAAAGAAAGGATAGTCAAAAAGAGAACGATAAAAAAGAAGATGAACAAGACTCTAAAGAGGATGAGGAGGACCTTTTAGACAAAGGCGAACAGATTGGCTATGTCTCAAGCGATCTCAAAGTTCTCGTCAAACGCCTTCCTGAAATAAGCGTCAGTGAAGTATTGGATTTGTTTGAAACAACCGTAGAACAAGTTCAAAGCGATTGCCAACAAGGCTATGAAGCCAACTGGATATACTTACGGGCTACTTTAGCTAAGGCCTTAGGTCTTTTGGATCAAATTGATCAAGAAGCTTATTTACCAGAAGCTCTCTTTGAAGAAAACTCTAACTTCTTAGTGCGTAGGCCTCAAGCGATTTTATTGCAAAAATCAGCCATGCAACCCATCAAGCGCCAAGTTCGTGCCGCTCCCCGCGCTGTGACGAGCGAGAGTGTATCGGTTGTCTCTTCGATGTTATATAAAAATATCTCAATCTTTGGAAACTATATCAGCAACTACATTTGGATTTTATCCAACAACCAACACGCCTTTTGTGCTTCCTATTTGAGTGCACCACCTAAAACAGGAGCGCTCGCTTCCTCTGTTTCCGCTGTGGACAATGCTGCCTTACGTAAAGTCCTCTACTATGGATTTGCAGGCCCTGAAAATTCGCTTTTGGAGTGGTCAACGGAGCAACAAATCATTATCACCAACGATTTAGTTAGCCTTGCCTTTAGCAATACCTGTATTTCGCAAGGAGAACTCAATGGAAAAATGTGGCGAACGGGCTTAAAGGCCATTTGGGATCGCATCCAAAGCTTGCCTGATCCTCAAAACTATCAAGCCTATATCGCCAATTTTCCTGGAACTGGGTTAAATCATTTGGATCAAACAGTATCCTTTCAACCCTTAGCCTTTGGTCGTTATGAAGAACCTCCTGTTCCTGATCTTCCCCCCGATACCCCTCCTACGACCACTACAAGTAAACCCGCTTTGCAGCTGTTGAAAACCACAAGCGATGAGATCATTTCCAATACTGGTCAACAAAATTATTCGCTCATTGGAGCCAAGTATGAAGTGCGCCAAGGTAGCAGTTATGCCGCGGGCAGTAAAATTGCCACCTTGACCATTGGAAACGATTTGAGCAGTGAAGTCTTGGAAGTGGATAAGGCGGGAACGTATTGGGCCAAAGAAATTCAAGCCCCAAAAGGCTTTGCCCTCAACCCCACAGCCTATCGTATTGAAGTTCCGGACAACTGCACCGCCCAAGCGCCTGTACGAATTTTGGTTTACGATGCTCCTCAATATTGCCCCGTAGATCTCTTAGCCAAAAAGGTGGATGGGCAAACCAATCAACCGTTGGCTAATGCGATTTTTAAGCTTCAATACTACGCCATCGACCCAAGTACTCCTTCGGCCTACCGTAATGCCAATCCCATTGCCTCTTGGACTTTGAAATCGGATGCCAAGGGAGAGGTGAAAGCGGATTTAGCCCATATTTATCAAGCTGACTACGATTTTCCTCGTCCACTCGATAACCCTTCGCTAGCTGTCTTTCCCATTGGTGTGGTGACCTTACAAGAAATTCAAGCCCCAAGTGGCTATGCGCTTAATGATCAGATTTATGCGATCGGATTAAAACCCACGGCTTCTAATACCACCCAAACCAGCTTTCAAGTTTATAACGCGCCGACGATTGAAAATAGACCCGCTAAAATTCATTTGGTCAAAACGGACATCAATCACGCTGGATTGCCAGGAGCAGAGTTTTCGGTTAAAGATCCGAAAGGAAACATCCAAGTTATTGCTTTGGATCAAAACGGAAATGGGGAAGTCATCTTTGATCAAAATGGAACTTGGACGATATGGGAATCCAAAGCCCCTGAAGGGTATGCCCTCAATACGACTAAAGCCATTTTCACCGTTGCTGGCTCATCCATTACAGCGGATTGTCCAAGAGAAAATGCCTATGTAACCTATGTCGATCAAACCTTGACCATTCAAGATCTTGGAACGTGTTATGGACTCAAAGTATTAAAAACGGATCCGAGTGGGGTCCCATTGGCTAATGCAGTATTTGACTTGTATACCATTCCCAGTGCAAGCAACATCAATGACAAAACTCTAGTAACCAAAGCCACCACCGATGGACAAGGTATTGCCACCTTTGGAAATTTAGAACCCTCTAAACTTTATGTGCTTTTAGAATCCCAAGCACCGGAGGGATACATCTTGCCTCAACATAGTGATGGCACGAAGCCTGAATATTTAATCAATGTTCAAGCAAGCACCTCCTCTAGTCAAACTACGCAAAACGAAAGTGGATATATCATGGTGGTGCAGCCATATAATTTAACGTATTCAGGCCAACGGGGCACGCCAAGTTATTTGTACTCCGATAAGAAAACCCATGGCTTTTCTTGGATCAAGGAAAACGATCTAGTCACCATCACCTTTGAAAGCGTCAACGAACCTTTAGAAGGACAAGCCCTTCCCCATACTGGCAGTCAAAGCGTGCTTCAAGCTTTGGGGTTGGGCACTCTTTTGGTGATCTTAGGACTCAAGCGCCTGTATCCATCAAAGCGGACGATTTAGTTTGGTTTCCGTTTCTTTCTTCATCTTTTTCCAAAATTTTCTCTCTATCTCTTTCCTATTTTTCTTTTTTCTTTCTTTTCAGGATTCAAGAGAGTCCTAAAGCTCTTTTGGATCCTTCTTCCTTTCTCTTTCCATTTTTTCTTTTCATTAGAAATGAGACGTTATATGAAACCTTATCTTTTGGCTTTATTGTTAACTCCAACTTTTGCTCTTACTACGCCCATTCAAGCTTCTTCTTTTCTTCAAACTCCTATTTATCAAGAACAAACTGCCTCGATTACTCTTGCTCCTGGCTCAGCCGGAAGTTTAGCGGGTCGTCAATTTGAACTGTATCCCCTCTTTACCGTCAGTGTGGCTCCAGGAGAAACATCGTATCGCTATGACTTTATCCCTTCTACCAAAAGCGCTTTACAAACCTTTATAGGAAGCAAAACAGGAATCACAGCCGCTAGTGTGAGTGCAGCTCAAGCCCAAGACTACTTAGCCAAGTTTACGACTACCGAAGGATTAGAACCTGACACTGGCGCTTTTCGTACCCTCATTCAGGAGCTTCGCAATCAACTCAAAACAAGCAACGTTACCCCAACGCGCATTCAGGTTGACACGGTAGATGGAAATGGGCAATACACCATTGCCAATTTAGCTAAGGGCTATTACTTGATCGATGAAGTGAGTCCTAATTCCTCTTTACAAAACCAAGCAGCCTCACTTTGTTTAGTCTCTACTATCACCGAAAACAAGACCTTACAGCTTAAAGGGGTCTATCCGACTCTTGAGAAAAAAATTCAAGGAGACGATGGCAACTTAGCCAATGAAGGATGGAATGATATTGGCGATTATGAAATCGGACAAACTATACCGTATCATTACACCACCACCATTCCTCCCATTGGGGCGTATCAAACTTATGAGCTGATCTTCCACGACAAGATGGATAGAGCTCTCGATTTGGATAAAAATTCTATTGAAATTCAAGCCATTGGAAAGGATAAGACCTATACCTTAAAAGCCAATGAATTTGCTCTTCATCTTCTTTCTACACCCGATCCTCAAACTGGGGAGACCTTCTCCATTGTGATTAGTGACATCAAAGCCATTTTGGATCGTGAATTCAATAGCGCTGCCACCACCTATGGCCAACAAATCGTTGTCAGCTACACCGCTAAGCTCAACGAAAACGCTATAAGTGCGACAGGTCGTCCTGGCTTTGAAAACCAAGTACGCTTGGAATACTCCAACAACCCCGATAGCGATGGTATTGGCCAAACAGGAATTACGCCTTGGGATTGTGTGGTGTGTTTCACCTTTAAAGTGGAGGGGCAAAAGATCAGTGAAAAAACCGATGCCTCTGGAAATCCTTTAACGCTTTCCAATGCTCATTTCCGCTTATATCGAGATGAAGCCTGTCAAAACGAACTGAAAGTCAAAGCAAGTAGCGAAGGCCTCGTGGTCGATCCAAGTGGAAGTGGGGTGGATATTGTCAGCAACGAAGCGGGGACGTTTACCATCTATGGACTGGATCAAGGCACCTATTACCTTCTAGAAACCCAAGCCCCTGAAGGCTACCATAAGCCGCTCACCTGCTTGGCTTTAACCATTACCCCAACCTATACCACAGAGCGTGATAGCTACATTGAAAAGCAAGGAGAAGGAGCGACCATTTTAAAATCGCTCAGCGCCTCCTATGCGTACAAGGAATACTACGATGGCACCACACACGATGTGAATGTAGTCAATGAAGCAGGCAATCCGAGTACGGGAAGTGTGTCAGTATCCATCATCAACCGCAGCGGCAAGGAATTACCCTTAACGGGAGGCAACAGTGCCCTTATCAGCATGAGCGCGGGCACAATGATTGTCGGGGCAGGCCTTTTGGGCACACTTAAGAAAAAGAAGCGTTCATGAAACCAATAAGTCGTTTTCCCCCATTTTTTTGTCTTTGTCTCGGGCTGAGTTTATGTCTAGCCCCAAGTCTTTGGTCGATGGTTTCCAATCATCGGGCCGCCCAAGATATTCAAGGCTATCAAAAAGAAATTGAAACCCTTGATGAGCAAGATTTCTCTTATAGCTTTGCTCAAGCCGCTCTTTGGAATCAATCGTTAAATGGCCAAGCTCATTTGGAAAAATCTCTAGATGACTACCAAGAACAACTTCAACTCTTAGGAGATGGCGTAATGGGTATTTTATCCATTCCCAAGTTGTCCTTACAACTCCCCATTTATCATGGCGTAGAGGAAGAAGCCTTAAGCAAAGGCGTAGGCCATTTGCCTTCTTCCTCTTTACCGATTGGCTCGTTGAGTGCCAGAGTGGTTTTATCCGCGCATCGTGGCTTAATGCAGGCTGAACTCTTTACTCGCTTGGATGAACTCGAAATAGGCGATTGTTTTTGGATCAAAAATCCCAAAGAAACTTTGGCCTACCAAGTCCGAGACATTCAAGTCATTTTGCCAAGTGAAAAAAGTGCTCTCGCTATTGAGAATGGTCAAGATCTCGTCACCCTGATGACTTGTACGCCCTATGGCATCAACGATCATCGCTTACTCGTGACTGGAAGTCGCATTCCTTGGCAAGAGAGCCAAGAAAAAAGAACCCAAGCAGAGGAAAAGCTTCCCACTTGGATTCATGGATCTTGGCGTGAAATTTGTTTTCGCCTCTGGCCTTGGCTTTTGATCCTTTTCGTCATAGGTCTCTATCTTTGGAATCGACCAAAGAAAGCCAAAGGCCAGGGAAGAAAGGAGCAACAATGAACCAAACGCCTTACAGGCTACGATTTTTTTGGCTTTGGCTAGCCTTAGGAATTTTCATAACTTCCCAAAGCTGGCCCATACAAGCTAGTGAACGAGAAGGCACCATTGAGATTTGTTTGGAAAAGAGCAGCATGAATCGCTCCTATGAAGGAGTACGCTTTGATGCTTATCGCTGTGCCTCAAGTGATGGAGATACCCTCACTTTTTTCGAGTCTTATAAAGACTGCACTCTTCAGATGGATGAACTTGACGATGCCCTCAAAATGAAAGAAGCCCTTCAGTACTTGGATTCCCAAATCAAGCAAACACAAGAAAAACCCTTGAGTCAAGCCACAGTCAATGAAGAGGGACAAGCGATTTTTGAGCATTTGCCCTATGGACTCTACTTCTTTTGTGTCAGCGATCCAGCAGAATATGAACTCATCGGCAGCTTTCTAGCCATGCTTCCCGCTTGGAATAGTGAAAAAAATCGGGGAGAAGATTTCTTGCGCATTCAAGCCAAAGCGTATCCTCTTCCCGATCTTTGCATCATCAAGGTAGATGCCAATAAAGAACCCATCGTACACAAAGACTTCGCCTTTTCCTCTTATGAAGATGAAGAGGGGCTTAAACTTATTGAAACCAAAGCGGGGGATATTGAGACGGGTATTGTGGAGTTTCGTTTGAATCTTGGTCAAACCATTTATATCCAAGAGACTCAAGCGCCTGAAGGGTATAGGCTTTCCAAACAGCGCATTAAGGTTTTTATGGATGAAGAAGGAAATCTCTTTGTCAATGATCAAAAAGGCCCTGTAGAGGGATTAAAAGTCCAATTGCAATGCATCAATCGCCTTGAAGAGGAAGAAAAGGAAAAGCCAAGCTTAGAAGAAGAAACGCCTAATAAACCCAATACCAGTCAACAATCCCAAACTAGCACCACAGCCCAAAAAACGAATACAAATAAACCCGATACAGCCATCCAGGTTTCCCTTCAAAAATGGTTGTTGATCTTATGCAGCTCCGCTTTAATCGGGCTTGCCCTATATAGCCAAATGAAGCGCACCAAAAAGAATTGATTTATGAGCTAGGTGAATGCCTAGCTTTTTTGTTGGTTTGAAAGCCAATGAGGCATACGCCACGATTTTTCCAATAGTCAACTACTTTTTATAATCTTTAAATTTACAAAAGTGCTTTTCGAAAAAAAAAAAAAAAAAAAATGGCATAAGTAAATAAATAATCTTTAAATTTCTATGATAACGATGCTTAAAGGCGCAAGCCACTTGCTCAAGAATTTAACCAATCCACTTTCTCGAACGTCTTTAAAAGATGAGCCTTTCATTCTTTAAAGAGATGGATCAAAATATTTTTCATTTGAAGTTGGCCCTTCAAATGACTTTGACCTAGAAAAAGCATTCGTTAAATCCTTTGGCTTCTAATCCATTCAAAGACAAACTTGATCCGTTCTTCTCTAAATGAGAGGTCAAGTTTGTCTTCTCTTTTTTTACTCTTTAAAGATTCTTTTAATTGTATTCTCGTCTTTTAACCAATATCCCCACATTCAACATCATTTTTTATAAATCAATAATTCACAAAGAGAAAGGAAATTCAATGATTAACAAAAAAAGACTTGCCATGATGGCTTTAGCAGCCTCCATGATTCTTCCAACCAATTTAACTTATCTTTCTGTAGCTACCCCTATACTAGCTACTGAAACTCAAGATCCTAAAACACCTCTTAATTCTACTGTTATCGTTACAAAAGATAGAGGAGATGGAACCTCAGCTCCCTGCTTATCACAAGGAACTTATGAAATTACTACAGACATTACTTTGACGGAAACCAATCCAACTTGGATAGCAAAAGATGAGAGTGTAAAAATTTACTTAAATGGAAATACACTCTCTTCCTCTGCATTATGGGTTTTTGGATTGAGAGATGGAGCTACTCTAGAAATAATTGGTCCAGGAACTCTAGAATCCACTGTAACCGATGGAGAAGGTGGAGTTCTCTTTTTAAGAGGAGAAAAGGGAAATTTAATTATACGAGATGAGGTTACTATTAAACATGGAGCTTCTAAAGGCTGGGGAATTACAATTTCTGAAACAGCTCCATCTTCTACAGTATCTTTAACAAATAGCATGATTGAAGCTAAACAGGGTGGTATCACTGTAAATGGAGACATGCTTAAAAGCGAAGACATTCCCCTTGATTCTGATAAATTACCAACTATCACTTTAG
>JAAVAY010000048.1 GCA_014803815.1 Allobaculum sp.
TAAAAATGAGTTAAAAAATCATCTCTTTAGAATTTGAAAGGAAAGAGAATGTAATAAAAAAAATTATAAAACCGCACTCTCCATCAGATGAAGAGTGCAGTATGAATTTTTCAGGTTAAGAGAGTTTTCCAAATGAGAATAGCTTGTTCTCCTTGAATAATTGAGTTAGTAGATACAAAAGCGATTTTCACTTGTGTATTTGAGGTAAAATATGTAGCTTTATAAAACCATCCAGCCACATAATCAAGATTTCCTGCTCCTTTAATGGGTTTTCCCAAAGAATCTTTAACTACATCTAAAATATCTTTTTTTTGCCAATCTTTCTTAAAGGAATATCCAACAAAGGGCGGATTACCAATGATATAGTTCAGTTCCTCAACTGGAACCACTTCATTCCAATCTATTCTTAAAGCATTTTCTTTGTGAATATTTTCATAGGGTCGTAAAGGTAAAAAATTATCATTCCAAGTTACGATCCTTTGCGTTTCTTTATACATTTGAGCTTCTGCGATGTATAAAGCTGTTCTAGCTACTGAAACGGCAAAGCCATTGATTTCTATTCCATAAAACTGTTCAATAGTGACTTTGATAAATCCGGTGTCAAAAGGAATATTTGGAGAATCCTGAAGCTGAATTTCAAGAGCTTCATTTTCCAAATTTCTTAGACATAGAAAGGATTCTGTTAAGAAATTCCCACTACCACACGCTGGATCCAAAAACTTGAGAGAAGCCAATTTATTTTGAAATTCTTTCGCTTTTCGAATCCGCTCATTTTTCTGTTTAGAGCCTTTTATTTTTTCTAATTCCTCTTTTAAGTCATCTAAAAACAAGGGATCAATAACCTTATGGATATTTTCAATGGAAGTGTAGTGCATTCCACCAGCTCTTCTCGTTTCAGGATTTAATGTAGATTCAAAAACGGCTCCAAAGATAGTAGGAGAAATTTTGGCCCACTTAAAATCTGACATTCCTTCCACTAAATTTTGCATGATTTCTGGAGTAAAAGTAGGCACTTCAATTCGTTGAGAAAATAGCCCACCATTTACATAAGGGAAAGCTAATAAGTTACTTGGTATAGTAATCTTATTTCTATCTTGAAATTTTGTATCTAACACTTCAAAAAGCTTAGTTAATCCAAGATTTATAGTTAGAGCGGAATATTCTTTTAAGAAATTATGAAATTGCCCCTTATCGAATAGTCCTGCATCTTCAGCAAAGAAGCAAAAAACTAATCTTACCACAAGAATATTTAAAATATTGGCTTCCTCTTTAGAAGGGTGATCATTATAGATCTTTAAAAATTGATCATAAAGCTTAGCCACTAGCTTAGCCGCTCCTAAAGAAAGCTCCTTTTGTTCTTGAGCGATTTGCTTTTCTTCACTGAGATAAGCTGGATCGATCAAAATTTCAAGTTTTGGATAATCCTCTTCTAAATTCTCTAAGTTGATTCGAATTGGATCATCATGAGGATGATTCATGTCATAAATGTCAAAGGACTTAAAATTGCAGCAGATGATATAACGGCCACGCTCATTGTTAGGTAAGAAATTATAGTAAGAGCGGGCTTGAAGAAAGGCGTTCTTGTGCTTTCCACTTGGATGATTGCGCAAGTCGATGTTGGAACTTTTCATCTCGATGATGGTTTTGGTTTCAGGAATGTAAGCATCAATGAAGTCTGTGGAGAAGTCTGTTTCCACAGGCTTTTCAAATTCAATCCGCTTTGTTACTTCTTCTAATTCAAAGACATCCTTAAGAAGCTCTAGTAAAAACTTTTGACTCTCTTGCTTCTCCTTATGCTCTCCACTCCAACGCTTAATAAAGGACTGGAGAGTTTTCTTTTTCTTCCTGTCACTTACCATCCTTCATCCCATCTTTCTGCCGTTTTTTACTTCATTCTATCCTACACAGAAAAAATAGCTAAAAGAAAGCGTCTGTTCCTAGTGGGAGCAAAAAGATCTTTTTTAGTCGCATCGAGTACAGATAATGAGGGAGTTTAGGAGATTGTTTTATAGTCTTCCTTTCCATCTCTTGAACTGAAAAAGGCCGGACAAAAGGGGTGTCAAAAAGGGGTGTCATCACGACTTATATATAGTAATGTCCACTATATATAAATCCCTTCGCTTAGGCTCAGGGTGAACCTTCGCCATCACGGCTCAGTGGCCCGTGAATGGCAAGGGATCCCACCCTCTAGCCGCCTAAGCGGTTTAGCGAAATGACAGAGAAAAAGAAAAAAACAAAGATGTCACCCCAAATGTCCAGAAATAGGTAGTTGAAACATTTTTTGAATCTTAAACATGTACAGTAAAAAAAAGAGGTAAAATGATAGTGTGAAAATTTAACAGTATGCAGGAAGAATTTCCCTACTTCTAAAGTGAGGGATGAATTCCGTCGTACCTAAAAGGATAAAAGCCTCAAAGTCTGATATGATAAATTCATAACCGTGGGGCACACGGGGATAGCTCGTTGATACTGTACTCATTAAAGTGCTTGAGCGAGAAGCCCCCGTCTCTTAGGCGGCGGGAGTATGTCACGGGAAACCTTTCAATGTGTATCGGCGAAGAGGGAGTGGTGTCCCTCTTTTTTATTGGCTGGATGGTGAGGACTATGCGAATTGGCGGCCTTGAGTTTGAGACTGTGATTAGCTTCTACAAATCAACAGCTTGGCGTAAGATGCGAGAACGTATTCTTAAGCGAGACCATTATGAGTGCCAGCTTTGTAAGGTAAGAGGACGCTATACCAAAGCTCAAACAGTTCACCATACTTTTCATGTACGAGAGTATCCACACTATGCCTTGAGTTCTATGGTTGATGGTAAGCGTAATCTGATCAGTCTTTGTAAGGAATGCCATAATGAAGTCCATCCTGAAAAGCATCACGTACATGAGAGAAAAGAAGCTCTAACACCTGAACGATGGTGATACCCCCCCACTTGATTACTAGAGTGATTTTTTAAACGCATCGGGAACGGTGGGGGGAACTCGACTGTCGAAATTTCTTCTTTTCGCGCGTATGTATGCCATTTTCCCTTATAAATTGACAAAAATTAATAAATTACTATCCATTTTTCAATAAAATTCAATAATTGCTTTTTCCCATTTAAGGAGGTGGTGATGTGGGACGCAAATCCATGAAAGCCCTCGATAAGGAGTGGCGACAGCAGGCTGAAAGCTATGGCTTGTTTGACCAAAAGCACTTTCGTCAAGCCTTGGAAGCCTATGATTATCAAGTCCAGTTAGCCCAACGACTTCGAGAGAGAATTGATCAAGAAGGAACGTCCATTTTTATTCCTGTAGGCAAGGACAATGAAAAGATGGTAAGCAATCCTGCTATTGCCGACCTCAATAAGGCTGAACTTCTTGCCCAAAAAATTCGCATTGAGCTAGATGGGAAAATGAAAGAGGCCTGTGTAATCGCTCAAGAGATGAAACGCAAGGAAGCGACAGACAATGAGCTGTTGTAAGCTTCCTTTTTTTGTGCAAGTCTTTTGGAACGATATGGATGCTCATCCTGAGGAATATGGAGAGGACATTTGGAAGTTGCGGCAACTAGTCAATCGCTCTTTTGAGCAAGATGATTTGATTGTTCGAGAGGATTTGGCGAAGCAATATCTTGGCCTACAAGAATACTTTCCTTGGCGATTGATTCCGTGTCAGATCTTCACCTTTTGCATGTGGACTTGTGTCTTTTGGAAAGAGACAGGCTTACCGCGCTGGCCCATTGTTTTCATCATGGGTGGGCGTGGTTTTGGTAAGGATGGAACCATCGCTTTTTCTTCCTTTGCTCTTGTCAGTCCCTACAATCCCGCTGAACGCTATGACATCGATATTTGTGCCACCAATGAAGAACAAGCTTTGAGACCTTGTGATGACATTCGAGAGGTCTTAGAAGCCGCTGAGAACACGGCTAAGCTCAAACGATTTTACAAATGGACAAAAGAACGAATTACTGGACTCAAAAACAAGGGTGTAATTCGAGGCCGTACCAACAATCCCTCTGGTCGTGATGGTATGCGTTCGGGCGCTGTTATCTTCAATGAGCTTCACGAATATCCAAACTACAAAAACATCGAAGTCTTTCGTACAGGATTAGGTAAAAAGAAGCATCCTCGGATGATGTTCACCACTACCGATGGATATGTGGTAGGCGGTCCTTTAGATGACTACAAGGCAAGAGCTACAAAGATCTTGAATGGGGAAGAGCCAGATAAAGGTTGGCTGCCCATTCTCTTTCGGCTTACCGATGAAAAGGACATCCTCGATCCATCTAAGTGGCGGCAAGCCAATCCAAGGCTTCGCTACAGTCCTGAACTTCAATACGAATATGAAAATGAATTTGAGGACTATAAAAACGATCCAGATAAAAATACCTCGTTTGCTACTAAGCGAATGAATTTTCGAAAGACAAACACAGAAGTCCACATTACAAAGTGGGAGAACATTTTGGCTACAAATCAATCGCTCATTAAGCTAGATGGCTTGGAGTGTACCTGCGGAATTGACTACGCTAAGACCTCGGATTGGGTGGCGATAAATCTTCACTTCAAGGTTGGAGAAGATCGTTATGATCTCAATCATGCCTTTGTTTGCACCAACGGCAATGACTTTCTAAAGCTAAACTGTCCACATGATGAGTGGGAACGTCGAGGACTCATTACTTATGTGGACGCACCAGACATTAGTCCTGAAGTCGTTGCAGACTATCTCAGACAAAATATGAAAAGATATCGAATTAAGTGTTTAGCCATTGATTCTTATCGCTGGACGCTTCTTTCTGGCCCTCTCGGCGCTTTGGGATTCACTTTGAAGAATAAAAATCTAAAGCTCGTTCGTCCATCCGATTTGATGAAGACAGTGCCTCTGATCGATAGCTGTTTTCAAAATCGGTACTTCCATTGGGAAGATCAACCCGTATTAAGATGGGCTACAAACAACGCTAAACTGATTCGCTCTACCGCTTCGAAAATTGCCATTGAAGGGAATTTAGATGCAGGAAACTTTCTTTATGGAAAGATCGAGCCTGTGAAGCGTAAGACGGATCCTTTCATGGCACTTGTGGCGAGTATGACTGTAGAAGATCAACTTACTGGCTATAAACCAAGCACTAAACGACTAAACTTTGGAGTCAATACTTACTAGAGAGGTGGTGAGCTATGAAAATCACGGAGTTTTTTAGACGATTTGGACGATCAAGTAAAAAGAAGTCTTGTAATGCTCCTATGACTGGTTTTCCTGAGGAAATAGCAAAACGAATCCATATTCGAGAAGCCGCTTTTCATGCTTGCGCCAACCTCATCGCTAGTTGTGTGAGTAAGTGTGAGTTAGCTGTCTACAAAAGGAATGGATCAGTTAAAGATAAAGAGTGGTATAGATGGAATGTTCAACCTAATCCAAACCAGTGTGCCTCTGCGTTTTGGCAAAAGCTCATCCATCGCCTTTATGAAGACAATGAAGCCTTAATTGTTCCGCGCGATGGGGAGTTATATGTGGCTGACTCTTTTATTCGAGATACAACCTATGCTTTTTATCCTCATACCTACAGTGGTATTCAAATTGATAGTTTGAGTTATGAGCCTGTCTTAAAAGAAGATCAGGTTTTTTATTTTGCTTTGCACGATGTCAGTGTCAAAGACTTAGTGGATCAAGTCACAGGCTTGTATGGTCAGCTCATGGTAGCTTTCATCAAGTCTTACACTGAATCATCGGGAACAAGAGGAGTGCTACACATTGAACAGATTGCTGAACAATCTGAAGATTTTGAAGATCGCATGAAAAAACTTCTTCAAGATGACTTTAAGATGTTCTATAAAAGTCCTTCGGCTGTCCTTCCCCTTTTTGAGGGCTATCAATATGAAGAGCTATCTCACTCTACAGCTCCTACCACGGATACCCGAGATTTCCATGATCAAATCAACGATGTCTTTGAATTGTATGCGGTGGCTTTTGGAATCCCCAAAGTCCTTATTACAGGTGAGCTTCAAGACACATCACAAGCGATTGATTCTTTGCTTACATTTGGGTTAGATCCTTTGCTTGGACTCATTGAAGATGAGCTAAACCGTAAGCTATTCAGTCGTGAAAAGCTCTTAAATGGGACCTATGTAAAGTGGCGAACCAATCGAATTCGTCATATCGATATTCTTGATGTGGCAAGTGATGTGGAGAAGTTGATCAGCTCTGGATTTTGTTGTATTGATGACATTCGAGACGTATGTGGAATGGACAAACTCAATGAAGAGTGGTCGAAGCAATACTTTATGACTAAGAANTTTTCAACGATTGACGATTTGCTTCAATCTGTGGAAAGGAGTGAAGAGGATGGACAAGAAAATGATTCAAGAGTTGAAGGCGAGATTTCCAACCCTTCAACCACTAGAGAAGAGCTTAAAGGCGTCCGTGATGGATGACATCTTAGAGCTATCGATTTATGGAGATATCGAACCAGACACTCATGATTTTTGGTCGGATGAGATCATTCCATCTGAGACTTCAGCAAGGCATTTCAAAGAAGTTCTTGAGGCTCATCCAACTGTCAAAGAGATCCATCTCTTTATCAACTCGATGGGTGGAAGCGTAGTAGAAGGGACAGCTATCTACACACTGCTTAAGCGTCATCCTGCTAAAGTCACAGTTTCGATTGATGCTTTTGCTTGCTCAATGGCTTCAGGCATTGCCATGGCGGGGGATTACATCACGATGTCACCNGCCGCNGTNCTCATGATCCATAACCCCTGGACGATCGCTTGTGGAAATTCAGTTCAGCTGCATAAAGCCGCTGAAGATCTAGAAGTGATGGGAGAAGCCTTTCGACAGATGTATCTTTTGAAAGCAGGGGACAAGCTTTCAGAGAAAAAACTCATCGAACTGTTAGATGCTGAAAGCTACTTAACAGCTCAACAAGCCTTAGACCTTGGCNTATGCGATGAGATTGAATTTGCTTCTCAAGAAGAGAAACAAATTTTTGATTTAAGTCGTCAAGTTGAGGATTTAAAAGCTCAACTCAAAGAAGAATCAAAACCAGCTGAGAAGAAAAAAGGCTGGTTTTTTTAATGGAGGATAACTATGTTAGCTTTAAACGATACTAAAGCCGATGCACGTGAAGCGATGCTTACGGCGATGCGTACGCAAGATCAAGAAGGATTCACCAAAGGCCTTGAAGCCTATGGAGAGGCTTTAATTACAGAGATGAAAGAGGAACTCGAATCTTTCAATTTAAGCCATGATCAACGAGCCTTAGCCGCTCGGGGTCAAAAACCACTCACTTCTACAGAGCTAAAGTTTGCCAAACAATTCAAGAATCTGGCTATGGCTCGACTGGATGGAAAAGATGTCAAAGCGGAACTTGGTGCGATGAAGATGCCCGAGACAACCATTGATTTGATTTTTGAAGACATCACCATTGATCATCCACTTTTAAATTATGTTGATTTTCAAAACACCTCTTTTGCGGTGAAGTGGCTCATGTCTAAAAATCCATATCAAAAGGCCTTTTGGGGTGATTTTGATGCAGAGGTAACTAAAGAAGTATCGGCTAGCTTCTCCGAAAAAGACATGACCAAGATGTCCTTAACGGCTTTCGTTCCCATCTCACGTGGTCTATTGGATCTTGGCCCTGATTGGATTTATCGCTATATCGTGGCCATTTTAAAAGAAGCCATTGCTAATGGATTAGAGGATGGAATCATCAACAACTTAAAAGACTCCACTGGTCCGATTGGAATGATGGCTGACTTAACTAAGGGAACCACTTCAGATGGTGTGACGACTTACACAGCCAAGACAAAAGAAGTAGTTGAAAAGCTCGATCCTACGACCTATGGAAAACTTTTAGCTAAGCTAGCCGTTACCCCTAATGGCCATCCTCGACCAGTGAGTGAAGTCATTATGATTGTGAATCCTGTTGATTATCTAACTCGGATTTTCCCTGCAATCACAGTTATGGGAACTTCAGGAAGCTACGTTCACAACACTCTACCTTTCCCTACCACTTTTGTTCAATCAGCGGCTGTAGAAGAGGGCACGGCTATCCTCTACCTTAAAAACTATTATTGGGTAGGTCTTGGTCAATCTGGTCATGCAGGAACAATCGAGCAATCGGATGAATACAAATTCCTTGAGCGTAAGCGCTACTACATGATTTATCTCTATGCAGATGGAACACCCAAAGACAATGCCGCTTGCTTACCTCTTGATATTTCAGGATTGAAACCAGCGGCCATCGNGGTAGAATCTGCTTCCACTAGCGCTTCTGGTTCTAAAAATGAAGGATAGTGGTAATCAATGACTCTTTTAGAGATTGTTAAGCTACGCCTTGGTTATCTCAAGAGCGATGAGAAAATGGATGAAATGCTTCAAGGACTGATCGAAGAAGGTCAGTCCTTTTTATCTTCTTTTTGTATTGATTTGAATTTTGAATCCTCAACACGTGAAAGAAGCCTTCTTATTGAATGGATTCGATACGCTTTATCCAATGCGCTCGATGACTTTCGAAAAAATTATCGTGATGAACTTTTGGCTCTATCCAATAGAGGGAAGGTGATGCGCTATGCTTCATCCCAAGAAAGCGGCAGGATCATACCAACAGAGTGAAACGTATACAGATGGTCTTTTACGCTTGATGATCTCACAAGATTTCATCATTACAGGGACGTATCCAGAAAGCTTTCTCTTTGGCAACCGTACCATCGGAGTCAAGCGGTTTTGGGAAGCAAGAGCGCAGGGAGCGGAAATTTCCAAACTTGTATCCATTCCACTTTATGGTCTAAGCGATACCTACTTTAATGCAGGTGACATTGTAGAAGTCATCGATTATACCCATAACAGTTCCCCTTGTTTCTATAAGATCGAACAAGTTCAAGTAAAAAGTGATGTTATGCCGGCTTCAATCTATCTTTCTCTTTCCTCTAACGAAATTCATGTCACAGATGCAAGAGGGCAAGACGATGGATGAACGACTTCTTCATTTCGCTGAGTCTGTATCTACTTTAGCGGCTCTTCCTATTTTTCATTTGAAAGCGGGCAAGGCACCGACTCCTCCTTATGCCTGTTGGTATGTCTCCAATGATCGAAATTTCTATGCCGATGATTCTATCTATTGTTTTTGTGGTTGGACAGTAACCCTTGAAATCTACAGTCGAAAAGATGGACAAGGACTTGAAATCTTAAATCAGCTCAAGAAAGAAGGCTATGGAGCTTCTTTGAAAGATGACAACTGGATGGCCGATGAAAATCTTTGGCTCACCATCTTGGAGATCGAAGTGAATGGCTAACATTTCCATCGAAGATCTAAATCAAGCGGTTCAAGAGGCTCTTGAGGAATACAAGGAGTTAACCACAGACGATTTAAAAAAGGCGGTTACAAAAACCGCTAAGGATACAGCTAGCCTAGTAAGAGAAAAAGCACCTGTTCAAAAGAAAAGTTCAAGAGCAGGAACCTATCAAGCCTCTATTCGCTCTACTACCGTATATGAAGATACGCATTCCAAACGAATGAAGGTGTGGGCTTCAGGAAAAGAATACACACTAAGTCATCTGCTTGAAAAAGGGCATGACTTAGTGGCGCATCGAGGAAGAAATAAGGGTCGTGTTATCAGCCATACCAAAGCACGACCACACTTCTTATATGGTGAGGAATATGTAGAACAGAATCTTGAGAAGAACATTAAGTCGTATATGGAAAAATCTGCAAAGAGGAAAGGAAAATGATCATGGCCAAAGACAATAAAATTCTTTTCGGTCTTAAAAACTTATACTTAGCCAAACAGATGGAATCGGTTGATGAACAAACAGGTCAACCGATTTTTACTTATGACACTCCCAAACCTTTTCCAGGGGCGGTTACTTTAAGCGCTTATCCTCAAGGGGAAGATAACCCCTTTTATGCGGATGATGTCGTTTACTATCGCTCGGTAGCTAACAATGGCTACTCTGGCTCTTTAGAAGTGGCTTTAGTTCCAGATTGGGTGGAAACAGAATATTTAGGCTCAAAAGTTGATAAAAATGGGGTATTGGTGGAAAGTGCAGATGGTTTAGAACTTCCTAAATGTGCCTTACTCTTTGAATTTTCAGGGGATGCTAAAGCGGTACGCCATGCCCTTTATAATGTGACGTTATCGCGTCCCTCGATGGAAGGAAGCACCAAAGAAGGTTCTATTTCTCCAAAAACCGCTTCTTTGGACTACTCAGCCGATCCACGCGCAGATGGTTTAGTGAAAGCCAAGACCTTTGCACAGACGAATTCAACCCAATATGAAGCGTGGTATCAAGAAGTNTACCAACCCTCTTTTAACGATGAACCGATAGAAGAACCTGATCCCACTAACCAAGAAGAAGATTCTTCTGAAGAAGGTACAGATGAAGAAGGAGGTGAAGGCTAATGCGCTATAAAACAGTCACAGATTCGCAAGGAAAAGAGATTCGTTTTGGCGCTTCGGCCAATACTCCTTTTTTGTATATGTCTAAAACAGGGCGAGACATTAACAAAGATCTCAATGGAATGTTTAAAATTGCGCAACGTTCGCAAGAAGAAGAGATCCCCTTTAATATTGAGGATTTGAAGATGTTTTCAGACATTGCCTACGTCATGGCCTATCAAGGAGCAGAAGACAAATCCAAATTTCCCTCTACAGTGGAGGAATGGTTAGATGAATTGGATGCGGTGTTCTCGATTATTACCTTGCTTCCTGTCATCTTTGAGCTTTGGGGAATCAATCAAGCGCAAACAGTAGAAACAAAAAAAAATCTCGCCAAACTACAAGAGAAATAACAACTCCTCTTTTTATGTTGAGATGTCTTGAGCTAGGTTTAACGCCGGATCTACTTGATCAAATGACGGTAGGATTTGTTTTGGATATGCTTGCTGAAAAAGCAAACGATTCTTATGACTATCCAGAAATGGCCAATCAAGACGATTTTGACCGCTTCTAATATTAAGGACTCCAAAATAGGAGTCCTTTTGTTTTTGGGAANGGAGAAAAGCTATGGCTAGTCGAATTCAAGGTTTAACCGTTGAAATTGGTGGGGATACCGTCAAGCTTCAAACGGCCTTAAAGGATGTCGATAAACAGATTAAGTCCACACAAGCCGAACTGAAAGATGTGAATCGACTTTTAAAACTCGATCCAGGCAATACAGAACTCCTTTCGCAAAAACAAAAGCTATTAGCTGAAGCAGTAGAAGGGACAAAAAGTCGCCTCGACACCTTAAAGACAGCCTATGAGGCGGCTATGAAAGACCCCAACTATGATCCTAAAGCCCTTGATGCAATGCAACGAGAGATTGTGGAGACCGAAAGCAATCTCAAAAGCCTAGAGAAGCAAAGCGATCAAGTTGCCCTTCAAATGGCTAAGCTCGATGGATCAGGTACAGTCCAAAGTAAACTCAATGAAATTGATAAAGCTTTATCTACTACTCATGATGAGTTAGAGAAAGTAGAAAAAGCTTTAAAACTCGATCCAAGCAATACAGAACTAGTTGCGCAAAAACAAGAGCTACTTAAAACAGCTGTTCAACAAACACGAGAAAAAGTAGACGAGATGAAAGCCGCTTATGAACAAGCGGCTAAGGATCCAAACTTTGATAAATCGAGCTTAGAGGCTTTAGAAAAAGAAATTGATGCAGCGGAAAAGGAGTTAAAGGAACTAGAAGAACAAGCTAAGAGCAGTAAAAGTACTCTAGATAAGATTGGTGAAGCGGGAGAGAAACTTCAAAGCTTTGGAAAGAAAGCCACTAAAGTTGGTCAGACTGTAACGGATAAGCTGACTACTCCAATTGTGGATTTTGGTAAGTCTGCTGTCGAAACCACAATGAATTTTGACGCCACCATGTCTGAAGTTGCAGCCATCGCAGGAGCTACTGGTAGTGACCTAGAAGATTTGCGTGCTAAAGCCAAAGAGATGGGCGCTACCACAAAGTTTTCGGCCAGTGAAGCCGCTGAAGCGATGACCTACATGGGAATGGCTGGATGGGATACTACACAAATTCTTGGTGGTATTCCTGGAATCATGAATTTGGCGAGTGCTTCAGGAACAGACCTTGCTACTACTTCCGATATTGTTACAGACGCTTTAACCGCTCTTAAAATGGAAGCAGAAGACGCTGGTCATTTTGCGGATGTTTTAGCTGCTGCCTCATCTGGGGCGAACACGAATGTTGAGCTATTAGGGGAATCATTTAAGTATGTGGCTCCACTAGCAGGTACAATGCATTATTCTGTCGAAGACTTGGCGATTGCCTTAGGAACAATGGCTAATTCAGG
>JAAVAY010000049.1 GCA_014803815.1 Allobaculum sp.
TGTCGTTCTCCTACCCGACACTGGAGATCGCTACTTATCCACTCCTCTCTTTAGCTAATCTGGAAACTTGGCCAAAAGGAAATGGTTTTTCAAGGAGAAAATCGTATGCTTCATAGTGAAAATCCAGAAGTTCGGCGACTTTTGTTGAACGGCAACATTGGTTTAGAAAAAGAGAGTTTGCGCGTGAATGAAGAAGGCTTTTTGGCCAAAACGCCGCATCCTTTTTCAAAAGAAGATCACATTACACGTGATTTTTGCGAAAACCAAGTTGAAATCAATACCCCCGTAGCCCATTCTCCTCAAGAAGCTGTGGCCTTTTTGGATTTCTATTACAAAAAAATTCAAAAAAAGCTGGCTGAACAAGCTCCCTTGGAATATCTTTGGCCTTTTTCTAATCCTGCCTTTATCCGCAAGGAAGAAGATATTCCCATCGCTCTTTTTTCAGGAGATCAAGCTTCAAAAGGGGAGTATCGGCAATATCTGTCCAATCGGTATGGACGCTATAAAATGACTTTTTGTGGGATTCATTTCAATTATTCGTTTGGAGAAGATCTACTCCAAGCCGATTTTGCTTTAAGTGGAAAGGAAGACTACCAAGAGTATAAAAACGAGTTTTATATCGACCTCGCCCAAGGAGCGGCTGAATATGGCTGGATTTTAACCGCTGTAACAGCGGCTAGCCCCTTGTTGGATTCTTCCTTTATGGAAAAAGGTCGTTTTGGGGACGATGCCTTTCATGGAATGGCCTCTATGCGGGCTTCTGAACTTGGCTATTGGAATTCCTTTTCCCCTATTTTCGACTACACCAATCTCTCTACCTATATTGATAGCATTCAAGAATACGTTACCCAAGGATTGCTTGCTTTTCCTACCGAACTGTATTATCCAATTCGACTCAAGCCACGGGGAAAAAACCTTCTTGAAACCTTGGGCCAGCAAGGAGTAGATCACATTGAGTTGCGCATGATCGATTTAAATCCCCTCGTTCCAGTTGGAATTGATATTCGAGATGTCACCTTTGCGCAATTGTTATTGGTATGGTTGGCTTGTACGCCTCGGGAATCTTTGACGATTCAGGATCAAGTTCAAGCCGTACAAAATTTTAAAAATGCGGCGCACTACGATTTGAAAACGGTAAACATTGTCAATCGCCTAGGAAAAGCGGTGCCGGTGGCCGATGCAGCTTTAGACGTATTGGATCAGATGTTAGCCTTTTTTCAAGATTTCTCAGAGGAAATCATTCAAGTCTTAGCGTTTCAACGTGCAAAATTTGAAAACGCCGAAAATCGCTATGCTTGGCACATTCGAGAACAGTACAAAGAGGGATTTGTAAAAAAGGGATTGGAACTGGCTAAAAAACGGCAACAAGAGGCTTTAGAGGAGGCAGAGGATGTGTGAGCTTTTCGGAATGTGCGCCGAAAAATCATTTGATTGCCAAAGCTTACTTCATACCTTTTTCTCACACAGTGATCAGCACCCCAATGGGTGGGGGCTTGCCACCTTTCCAAGTGGAACTGTGTTGATTGAAAAGGAACCCATTCAAGCCTCTAAAAGTCCATATTTAAAAAAACGCTTGGAAGATAAATTGGAGGGAAAAGCCTTATTGGCTCATATTCGCTATGCCACCATTGGACACATCGAATATGAAAATTGTCATCCTTTTACCAAAAAGGACAATTTTGGTCAATCTTGGACTTTGATTCACAATGGAACCATTTTTGACTACCTACCCTTACTTCCCTATCAATTACACCAACTAGGAGAAACGGACAGCGAGCGAATCCTGTTGTATTTCGTAGACAAAATCAACCAGCTCCAAAAGAAGTTAGAAAGAAAGCTTGATCCCAAGGAGCGATGCGTTTTAATCGACACCTTAATTTCTCAAATGGCCCCTGGCAATAAGCTCAATTTGATTTTGTATGATGGAAAACGCTTATATGCCCATACCAATGCCGCGCACTCCTTATACTTTAAGCAAGAAAACAATGCGGTGGTGTTAGCGACGGTTCCCCTCGATCAAGAATCTTGGCAGCCACTTCCTTTTACCTCTCTATGCGTCTTTCAAGATGGTCATCTCATCTATCAAGGCAAGCCACATGGAGCGGAATATGTTACCAATCCCTTAGACATGCAATATTTATTTACCGCCTATTCGGCTTTGTGATCACTTAGAGCTGTACTTTTTACGATTGTCTACCAATCGAAGAGTACAGCTTTTTTTGTTTTTGAGTAGCTACCCGCTTATAGGCCGAGTACTAGCTCGCCAGAAAAGAAGGAGAAAAGGTTAGCCAAGCTAAGAGAAACCTTAAAGAATGCCTCCTAAATACGAACTATCGTTATCCTTTGATCTCAAGACTGACCATGGAGAATCGTATAGGCAAGATAAGACCAAGGCAAAATAAAAGTCCTCGATCTTTTTTTCAGATCAAGGACTAGGGAATTATTCAACTTTTCCAGCTGCTGTTTTTAGCTCATCAATTGAAGTGTATTTCTTGGAATACAAGGTTAAAGGAGCGGAACTCGTATCGCCAATCGCTACGAGATCATAGCCTTGGGAAGCCACTTCAGAAGCGAGATACGCTTTGTGTTGGAAAGAATTGAGGTCGATTTCGCCATTGTTTAGGGCTTCGTTTGGAAGATTATACGCATCAAAGACTACTACATCGAGAAGAATGTTCTCGTTGGAATCATCCAATTGTTTTTGAACCGCTTTGAAGATTTCACCGGATCCGCAAGTACCGATTTTAACCATCGTGCTGCCATCGGCTTTGGCTTTGTATCCTTCAATTTCTTGGATAAATGCCTCAGGATCCTCCACAGTAAAGATTTTATCGTATTCAAAGGCTGGGACACTTATTCCATTGTTCTTAGTAATTAAATATTCAGCCACTAATTGGGACTGGTAAGCCTCTACGATTTTCTTGTAGGTTTCATTGTCTTTATCTTGCGTTCGAGCCACGATCACGTTGATAAATGGATTGTCGCTTCCAACTTCTTGAACTTCTGTGATCAGACCATCTTTTTTGGGATCTAGACCGGCTGGAACCGCATAGGTTCCATTCACAGAGGCCGCTCCATAATCATCTAAACTTGAAACCAGGATGTTAGCGGCAGCAGGAATGATCTCAATATTATAGTTGTATTGCGTCACATCTTTTAGCTCAGGAGTATAGCCTGCCGTGTCATCGACTTCAATGAGCCCCGCTTCATCAAGAAGATTTAAGGCGCGGGATTGATTTGTCGCATCGCTTGGCACACCGATTTTAATTTTTTGAGTTTGGGCATTGGAATTTGAACCGCAACCTATGAATAAAAAGCTACTGAGAAGGACTAAACCAGCTAGACGGGTATACTTTTTGGAAACTTTAGCATTCTTGATTGTTTTGGAGCCTTTTTGGAACAAAGAGTTGAATTGGAAAGCGGGTAAAAGTCTACGATTCACGGCCCATTTGGATAGAAGATTTCCAGTGAGTTGAATGGAACAGATTACCAAGAGTAAAACGACAACGCAAACATTGACAATATCTTGATAGTGTAGGTTTTGTCCATAGTTGATCGCAAAACTTCCAATTCCACCAGCTCCAACCGCACCAGCGGAAGTCGTTAAACCGATTAAAGAAATCGCGGTGATCGTAATTGCGCGAATCAAAGCGGGAAGCGATTCGGGAAGCAGAACACGGAAGATTAAGCCAAGGCCTGAAGATCCCATCGCTCTTGCCGCTTCTAATTTTCCAGGACTCACTTCACTGAGTGCGCTTTCCGTTTGGCGGGCAAAGAAAGGGACACATCCTACGACAATCGGAACAATTGCGCCGCGCACTCCAATCGCTGTTCCTGTGATGAAGCGAGTAAAGGGAATAAGGAAGATGAGAAGAATGATGAATGGAATTGAACGGAAGAGGTTCGTGATACTTTCCAGCACACTGTGAATTACTTGGTTGGGATAAATTCCATCTTTCTTAGTAACTGTTAGCCCTATTCCAAAAGCCAAACCAATGAGCAAGGTTAAACTTCCCCCAATAATAAACATTTGGGCTGTGGCTTGTAGGCTTTCACAAAAGATGTCCCAATAGTTGTTTAAATTGGGAAAGTAGGTTGCGATAAAATTAGACATATTCGATAACCTCCGTCTCAACATGTTTATCATTTAGAAATTGTTTTAAAGCAGTGAGTTGGTTGGGATTGGCCTGGGTTTCAAAGAGTAGCGTTCCATAAGGTTGATTTCCAATGCGATTGATATCCGCTGCTAAAATATTTACTTCCACGCCAAGCGATTGAATCATCTGGAATAGTACAGGTTGGCTCAAAGAGCGTTCATCAAAATTCAAGCGGATGCGCACTCCTTTTGAAGAAGGCTCTGCGATGATATTTTTTGTTTCTTCATGAGAAGAACCATAGACAAAGGTTCGTGTTAAGTCGTGTTTGGGATGAACAAACAAGTCATAGACTTTTCCGCATTCGATAACCGCCCCATTTCCCATGACAGCCGCTCGATCCGCGATGCGCTTAATGACATCCATTTCATGTGTAATCAAGATAATGGTTAGTCCTAGGCGAGTATTGAGTTCCTTTAAAAGAGAAAGGACTGCCGTGGTTGCTTGGGGATCAAGAGCAGAGGTCGCTTCATCACAAAGTAAGATGTTGGGATCATTGGCTAAAGCTCTGGCGATGGCGGCTCGCTGTTTTTGACCTCCAGAGAGTTCGGCTGGATAGGCCTTTTTTTTGTCACTTAAGTGAACGAGATTTAATAATTCATCCACTCTTTCTTCAATCTCCTTACGGCTTTTTCCTTTCAGAGGATAGGCGATGTTTTCGGCGACGGTACGGCGATCGAATAAATTAAAGTGTTGAAAAATCATTCCCGTTTTTTGGCGAAGACTTTGTAGATTTTTTTCTTTGAGTACCCCACACTTGTCGTTTTGTTTAAGAATTAAAGTTCCATTCTCCGCTACAACTTGGCCAAATCCGTCGATTTCAATGGAACCTTGATCGGGCTTTTCCAAGAAGTTTAAACAACGCACTAAAGTGGATTTCCCCGCTCCGCTTGTTCCCATAATTCCAAAGATTTCTCCTCGTTTAATGGAAAGCGTGACATCTTTACAGGCTTGTACTTTTTTGTCCTTGCTTTCAAATGTCTTAAATAAGTGGTCAATTTTTATCATTTGATTCTCCTATATCTTAGGTATTCACTGTTGAATGAGAGATGAAGCTAAAAGCAAGGATACATTCGAAAATGGGCGTAGGTATTAAATGTTTTTAAGTATTTCATAACTTTAGGCCTTCTTATTTACAACCTGCTTAGGAAAGGAACAATAGGTCATAAAACCTTTAGGTTTCGCCAGTGAAGCAACGCTTTAATTGAGCAACGTATTCTAATCCAACATCCGAAAGCAATGCTCGTTTTGGCAAAATGTAACCAATTTCCATAGAAGCATCTTGGGGATCTGGGCATTCATACGGTATGGCGACATAGTCTGTTCCATTGAGTTCTTCACAAATTAATCCAGAGCATAGGGTAAAACCTTGGACCCCCCGCATAAGATTGAGCATGGTGGCTCGATCCGAGACCTTGATGGTCCTTGGAAATTCTTGTTCCACTAAAATTTCCTCGGCTAAATAGAGGGATCCTTCATCTCCTTGATCAAAACTCATACTGGGATAGTGTTTTAAATCCTCAAAACAGATGGATTCCTTTTGAGCCAATGGATGACCTCGATATAAATACACCGAGGCTTGACACTTGATTAGAGGATGAAATTCTAAGTTTCGTTCTTCAAAAAGCCTATAGAGAAACTTACGGTTGAAATTCGATAAAAATAAAATTCCTAATTCAGAATTCGAAGAGGCAGTGTCATTGATGACATCTAGAGTTCTCGTTTCTTTAATCCCAAAATCATAATTATCCAATCCATATCCTTCGGTAAGCTGAACGAAAGCCTTCGTGGCAAAGGAATAATGTTGGCAGGAAACGTAAAACTTTTTTTTACGCTTTTTCGATAAGCCAAAGCGATCCTGAAGAAGTTCAAATTGCTGAACGACTTGTCTAGCGTATATCAAGAACTCTTTTCCTTCGTTTGTGGCTTGAATCCCATGAGAACTTCGAATAAAGATCTGTAGTCCAAGCTCTTCTTCCAAAGAGCGAATGGCACTGGTTAAAGCTGGCTGAGAAATAAATAGTTGTTCGCTGGCTTTGTTCATGCTCCCAGCTTTAAACACGGCTAGAGCATATAAAATTTGATTGAGTGTCAAAAAAATGACTCCTTTTGATGTGTGACATTCCAAGCATGCTCTTTTTTGATCTCCTCAAGTAAGATAGGATCAAGAAAGAGCTTCAAAGCACTCAAGGCGGAAGCTTTAGCAGCCAGCGACACGAATTCTAAGCCTTTGGATGAGCAAGATGCGGCGACCATATCCGAAGAATGACCAGCAATGGGATGATCGCTAATGGAAAGGCAAGGCTGAATGGTCGGAACCACTTGAGAAATATTTCCCACATCCGAACTTCCAGGTGCGGCTTTAAAAGTTTGTGGTTCTACCTCTTCCCCAAGGCTTTCTAAGATGGAAGCAAACAGGGCATCAAATTTAGGAGTAAGGACCATATTTTCTACCAAATTTTGATACAACTCCATCGATCCTTGACATCCAGTCGCTAGGGCGACTCCATTTACAATATTTTGAACTTTTTCCCAAACGTCTTGTAAAGTGGCTGGATCCTGGGCACGGAGATAATATTTGGATTGTGTGAAGTCAGGAATGACGTTTGGAGCTGTTCCGCCTTGGGTAATGATTCCATGAATTCGCACGGTGTTTGGAAGTTGTTGCCGCAATACGGAAATTGCATTGTAAACCATGATTTGCGCATCAAGAGCATTGATTCCTTCTTCAGGACATCCGGCTGCATGAGCACTTTTACCATGAAATTCAATATCAATAGGAGCACAAGAGAAATTGCGACTCGAAAGCGAATGAGTAGGACGACCGCTGGGATGAACGCCAATCGCAAAATCAACATCCTCTAAATATCCCTTTTGAACAAAACTTCCTTTCGCACTTCCCTTTTCTCCTCCTTCTTCTCCAGGCGTTCCATAGACGCGAATTTCTCCGCCAATTTCATCAATAATTTCTTTTAAAGTAGCCCCCGCTAAGCAGGAAGCAGCACCATATAAGTTATGACCACATCCATGGCCCAATCCAACAAGCGCATCATATTCCGCTAAAAATACGACTATAGGCCCTGGAAGGGGAGATTTATATCGAGCCACAAAGCCAGTGCGATGACCTGCGGCTGGAAGTTCAATTTCAAAGCCTTCTTCTTTTAGAGCTTGGCTTAACACTTCACTCGCGAAAAATTCGTAGTTGCTGACTTCAGGTTTTTGGTGAATTTGTAAGGCCAAATCTTGGTAAGGAAGAGACTTATCATGAGCAATTTGAATAATTTTTTCTTCAAGAGAGGACATATCTCTTTCCATCCTTTCCTTTTTGGAATGATGTTATTTTGACAGAGAGCCTTAAAGCTGCATAATTCGAAAAATTCAGATCTGGATAAAAGTTTTTTTTATACCCATTACGGTTNCAAAAACTTTTTNACTTAAAAGGAGAGAGACAAAAAAGCGCCCCTAGTTTTGACTAAGAGCGCTATGAATTGGAGAAACAAGATAAAATCCAAGAGTCTTTTTTAAGGCTTAATAGCAAGAAGCGTTTTTCCTTTCGAATGGCCATTTTTAAGCTTTAACAAAGCCCGATTGACTTGATCTAACGTAAATACCTCATCAATCGAAGTAGGCAATGGATCTTTGTCATCAAATAAAGTATTGATCAAATCCAATTGATGTCCATCTTCATGAACAAATAAGAAGTCGTAGGTTTGATGCTTCTTGGCGGCTAATTGATCCAGTTTTCTTCCCGCTATGGAGAAAAGAATTTTTTTCCACCAAGGAAGATTCAATCGTTGAGCAAAACGTCCATTAGGAAGTCCTCTTAAGGAAACCAAGTGTCCACCTTCCTTGAGAATTTGAAATTCCTTTGGTAGAGCATCTATTCCTAACGTATCCAAAACGCAATCTACATTATGAACGGTTTGAGCAAAATCTTCCTTTTTATAATCGATAAAGCGATCCGCTCCAAGCTTTAAAACTCGCTCTTTATTGGGACCACTGCCATTGGTGATGACTTTAAGTCCTAAACGATGCGCAATAGGAATAGCCATAGCACCAACACTTCCTGTCCCTCCTGAGATAAAAATCGTTTCCCCTTCTTTAGCTCCCATCAACTCAAAGGCTTGCATCGCCGTGAGGGCAGTTAAAGGAACAGTAGCAGCTTCTTTAAAACTCATGTAGCTTGGAATGAGACTGGCTGAGTTTTCATTCACAGCGATATATTCAGCAAAAGCTCCAGGATGATCCAATGGAGTGCGGCCATAGACCCGATCATTGACTTTAAATCGTTTAACGTTTGATCCAACCTTCACTACGACTCCAGAGTATTCATTCCCCATCGTAAGAGGAGTGGGATAATTGACAATCAATTTTACTTCTTTGCGGATGATCATATTATCCAAGGGATTAACAGCCGCATAGTGGACTTCGACTAAAATATCATCTGGCTTTATTGTGGGCATTTCAACATCTTTAATCACAAGATCTTGGCCTTCTTTGTTATAGTGCTCAAGAATTGCTGCTTTCATACCTTGTCTCCTTTCCTTCAATAAGTGGTTCTTGTTCTACATGTTTTCGCATTTGATCAATGCAATTTTGTAAACTTTGATGATCCAAGAGATCTTGGGCAGATTGATCCAGTTGAGCAAAGATATTCGATAAAACTGGACGAATATGAGCCCCCACGATACAAGCATCATTCGGATTTTTATGAATCTCAAAAAGGTGAAAGGTATCCGTATCCATAGTTGCTTTCATAATTTCCCAGAAAGTGATTTCTGAGGCAGGCTTTTTTAAGGAAAATCCCGGAATTCCTTGATGACTTTCAATCAAATCTGCTTTCTTTAAGTAGCCAGCTAGTTTGCGGACATAGCTTGGATTGGTTCCAAGACTTGTGGCAATTTGGGCGGAACTCATTGGCTTTTGAGATTCGGAAACCAAAATCAAAAAGTGAAGAGCACTTGAAAATCGCGTATCAATACTCATTTTTACTCCTTGACCCAAGTGGCAATGTACTCAACATTTGAATCATGAGGAATATTAGGATCTTCAATTTGCCAATGACCTTTTTGTCCTTGTTCTAAACAAGCCAAATCAAAATGGCGCATGGCAATACCTAAATCGACTTTTTGAATATCACCTGTTGCTTCATTGGCATAGCCTTTACTTTTAAACTCATAAAAGTGAACCTTATTATGATCCACAATCGCTCTCCAAGGTTGTTTATTAGTGGCTGATGGAGCTAAACGAACCATCTCTAAAGGTAGTTTCCACTCCCCCGCTTTTTCTTCTAAAAGAGGAGTTTGAAAAGACTCAAGGAAAAATAGTTCTTCAAAAGCTCTTCGGTTATCCGAATTCATCCCTTTACGCATTAATTTTTCTCGAGCAGATCGTTTCGAAGCGGGATAGCCAAGAGGAGAAACAGCAGGCATCACTTCATTTGATTGAAGATCAATCGCTTCTTCAAAAGCAGGTCGTTTAATCGTTGCGGCGAGCCAAACTGTTCCTAAACCTAAAGATTGTGCCTTTAAAATAAAATCTTCAAAGGAATAGCCAAAGGCTTCTTCTCCATGGGCAATTTTTGGAACTTTTCCCGCTACATACCACTCTTCATCAACTAAGACAGGAGAGCTTAAGCCATTTTCTTCTTTATTAAACAGCTGCATCGAAACTGGAATATGGAAGGGGTTATCAATAGATTCAATCCATTGTTTTACCTCTTCTAATGTTTCAGAATTTACGGGTTTTTTATCAAAAGTCCGAACACTTTGGCGTTCACGAATAGTTTGAGTATTCATTTCAATGCCTCCTTTAACATGTACCTGTATTTAATACAAGTACATATTAAAGGAGCTAAGAAAGTTTCGCTTCTTTAATGCTTCAAAATATGGATACTAAAAAAGCCTCCTATCCAACATTTAGTTAGATAGAAGGCTTTTCTATGTCCAGCAACTTCCTATTTTTGCCTTTCGGCTATCGTCGGCGTTTAGCAGCTTGACTTCTATGTTCGAGATGGGAATAGGTATGA
>JAAVAY010000050.1 GCA_014803815.1 Allobaculum sp.
AAATCAATGGGGATTATTATGCTGATGGAGGCTATCTCAACTCCCAACTAGGACGAGAGGCAGTGGATTTAGGCTATACCAATTTGACCGTCGTTCCTTTAGTCGATCCAGGGGCTCCAGTCAACTATTGCAAAGAACAAACCACTCTGCTCATTCGTCCCATCTTAAAGCTAGATTACTATCTCAACTTCAATAAAGATCAACTCGTACGCCAAATTGAGCAAGGGCATTTGGAAGCGTTGAAATACATGAATTTGGCTGTGGGATATGTGTATACCTTCTATAAAGAAGATGCCTTCTTATTTAAGGTCTTGTCTAAAACGGCGGTTTCCATTTTGAAGAAAAATAACATCTCTTTGACCAATGAGATGCTGATCGATGGCATCACCGAATTACTCGGCTATCGTCCTGGCGATCTCAATGTGCCCTATATGGAGAACTATCAAGTCGGCTTATTGTTGGAATGCTTAGCCTTAATTGCGGGTATTACCCCGTATAAGCAATACCACTTGTTGCCCTTTGTAAAAGACTTGCTTGATAGACTGGAAAACTTCTCGGTAAATATCACTCCTCAAGAAACAGGTGAAACTCTAAAGATGGATCGCTATGGAGCCCTCAATTTGTTGGCATTCTTCCATCATGCTTTAGAGGAAAACGATGGGAAGCTTCCCGTTGAGTGTGAAATCGTCAAAAATAAGTTTACCTCTCTTTATTATCTAGGCTTAGCTTGGCATATCTTGGATAAGTTTTCTTTGGTGATCAATCTGTTTTAAAGCGAGGTCTACTTTAGCCTGAAAGTAAAAAGCCAGACGGTCCTTTATAGGGGACATCTGGCTTTTCTTGTCTAGTAGTAGTATACGTTTCCGTAGTTATCCATGTAATACGTATCGTAGTAGGTATAGTAAATTTCATCCCCTACATCTACATTTTCTTCTGGAGTTTCCTCAGAAGATTGGGTTTCTGAGGGATCAGTGGTTGTAGGCGATTGAGCTGATTTATTTCTTACCGATTGAGCTAGCTCCGCATTTTTGGCTTGCGTCAAAATATCGGTCACCAGTTCCCCTGCTCCCGATTTAAAAAGTTTTACAACGCGCCATCCTTCTTGGGTATGGGCATCATCCACTAAATAGTTGTAGGCATCGATTTCCAAATCATAGTTTTTTCCATCAGCTGAATTGGTGAAATATGTTTCGATGGGCAAATAATTGTTCACGATATTGTAGGCTTGCATCGCGGCTGCATTCAAAATATCGTAATCGGCACTATCCATCATATTTAAATGGATACGCAAAGTCGCACTCTTTAAATCCGCCGTAGCTCCTTCCACACCGCCAATGCCCATCAAATCGTTTTGAATGGCTGCAATTTGCGATTCTTGAATACGGGGATTTAAATCACTGATGCTAAAGCGTTTTCCCTCTACGGGTTGGTCGCTTTCTTGAGCACTTGTTAACAACACATAGCCCACGACCATAATGGGGACAAAGACAATTAACAAGGTCAACCATACGAGTTTATGCCCTTGTTTTACCTTTTGTTTTTTGGGTTTACTCACACGTCGTTTTGTCGTTTGTGGCAATGGATCCAAATTTGAATTGGGCGCCGCTTGTGTGTTGGATACAGGTTGTCCTTGACCAGCAGGGTTTGAAGCGCCGGCATTTGGCGCGGGATTTTGTTCAATATCAGGCATAGCTGTCAATCCTCTCCATTCCATCATTACTATAACACATACCGTCCTTTAGGTCTTCGGGCCATTTCAATCTTCTTTTTATAAAAAAAAGAAGGCACTAAAACCTTTTTTAGGATACGGATAAAAAGTTTACCACATCCTAAAAAAAAGATTCCATTTCTAATGGAAATGAAATCTAAAAAGAGATAGAGCCGATTAGCGTTTAGCCAAAGCTTTCATTAAAAGCCCATTGGCTTTTTTCGGATTGGCCGTGCCTTTTGAAGCCTTCATCACTTGACCCATTAAAAAGCCAGTGGCTCGTTTTTTACCGTTTTTGAAGTCTTCAATGGATTGAGGATTGGCATCCAAAACGCCTTCAATAATGGCGATCAAGGCACTATCATCGGACAATTGCTTCATGCCTTTTTCTTCAATGATGGCATCGACATTTTGACCAGACTCCATGAGAATTTCAAAGACTTCCTTGCCTTGCTTCCCTGAAATGATGCCTTCTTCAATACGGTTGACCAAATCCGCTAACGCTTCAGGTTGCAATGTGGTAGTCGCAAAGGTTTGATTGTGTTTATTAAGCCAAGCCGACACATCACCGATCACCCAGTTGGCGGCTTTTTTAGGTTCTTTGGCCGTTTTCATCACCACTTCATAAAAGTCAGCCATATCCCGATCGTTGACCAAGACAGAGGCATCGTAGTCATTGAGTTGATAACTCTTTTGAAAGCGAGCTTTGCGCGCTTCGGGCAATTCTTCAAGATTGGATAAAATATCGTCAATCCAAGTTTGATCTAAAGCAATGGGGAAGATGTTAGGTTCAGGGAAATATTTGTAGTCCACATTGCCTTCTTTTTTACGCATCAACACTGTGGTTTTGGTGGGTTCATCATAGCGGCGAGTGGCTTGTTCGATGGGTTGATGTTGATCCAATAAAGCCGTTTGGCGTTCAATTTCCGCTTGTACGGCTTTTTGAACGTTAGCAATGGAGTTGAGGTTTTTAATTTCCACTTTTGTGCCTAATTTGCCTGGCTCATCTGAAAGCGAGATGTTGACATCGCAGCGCATGGAGCCTTCTTCCATTTTGACATCGGAAACATTCAAATAGAAAAGTGTACGGCGTAACGCTTCAACATAAGCCGCGGCTTCAGCGGCACTATGCATATCTGGCTTGGAGACGATTTCCACTAAAGGCGTTCCTGCGCGGTTGAAATCCAAGTATGTTCCTGTCTCTTTATGGAATTGTTTAGCCGTATCTTCTTCCATGTGAATGCGCTCAATGCGCACTTGCTTTTTGCCCTCTTCCGTTTCAATTTCGACATACCCATTTTTTCCGATGGGGTGAAATTGTTGGGTGATTTGGAAACCTTTAGGCAAATCGGAATAGTAATAGTTTTTGCGATCAAAGCGAATTAAAGGATCNATTTCGCAATGCAAGCCTCCACAAGCTTTGATNGCTAAGCGNACCGCTTCTTTGTTGACACAGGGAAGNGTNCCAGGATGGCCAAGATCGATGACGGAGGTGTTNGTGTTNGCAAGAGCNCCAAANCTTGTNGGCGCTCCNGAAAACATCTTCGTCGCGGTTTTTAGCTCGCAATGGATTTCAATGCCAATNGTTACTTCGTAAGGCATGNNGGTTTCTCCTTCCAATCAATGATCTCTTCAATGCCAGCGGCGACATCAAATAAGTTTTGTTCTTCAAACGCAGGAGCCGTTAAGTTGATGCCAAAAGGCAAGCCATCGCTCAACCCTAGAGGCATCGTCAGCGAAGGATAACCAGAGAAGTTAGCCAGTTGCATATGCTCTTCTTCAAAGCGGTCTTCTCCAAAGCGGACATCGCTACTCTCTTCAATCAAAGGCGCTAAATCCACTGCGGCTGGAGTCAAAATGACTTCCACATCTTCAAACAATTTTTTATAGGCATCGACAATTAAGCGGCGAATTTGTTGCGCTTTGCGAAACAGGCGATCCTGATTTTCTTCAAATAAGGTGTAGGAACCGATCACAAAGCGGGCCCGCACATAACTTGAAAAGCCAGCGGTTCGGGAATTGGTCATAACCTCTTCTACAGTTTGTCCAGGCACCCGTACCCCAAAACGCAACCCATCCAAGTTGGAGTGATTGGCGGTGGCTTCGGCGTTGGCGATGGTTTTGTAGACAGGGGCGATGAGTTCCATGAGTTTTTCGTCCATGTACACATTCTTTACAATGGCTCCCTTGGCTTTGAGATCTTCGATCAATTGATCAAAAGCTTTGGCTAAATCGGCATTACGAATGCGATCGGATACAGTACGCAAAACACCAATGGTTTTACCTTGGACACTCGGATTTAAAAGTGTAGCGTATTCGGGAACCTCTAAAAAGGAAGAGGTCATATCGTGATCATCGCGACCCGCCAAAACTTCTAGAGCAAGGGCTGCATCAGCGATATTTTGAGTAAAGAAGCCTACCGTATCAAGCGAAGAGGCGTAAGGAATGATGCCATAACGACTAATGCGGCCATAGGTTGGCTTTACTCCTACAACACCACAATACGCTGCGGGTTTACGAATGGAATCGCCTGTGTCTGTTCCAATGGCAAGAGGCACAGCTTCAATAGCCATAACGGCTGCGGATCCTCCTGAGGACCCTCCAGTGATGTGATCAGTATTCCAAGGATTGTGGGCTGGACCAATAGCAGCATTGCGGTTGGTTCCTCCCATACCCAGTTCATCCATGCTCGTTTTGGCTACGATGGTCGCTCCTGCGTCTTTGAGCTTTTGTACGATCGTGGCATCGTAAACGGGGATGTAATTGTCTAAAATCTTGGAACTCGCCGTAGTGCGGATACCTTGCGTTGAGACATTGTCCTTTAAGGCTACAGGCATTCCGGCTAATTTTCCAGCTTTAGGATTTTCTTCGGGGTTTTCGACGATTGTGACGGCCGCATTGAGTGTGGGATTTATTTTGGCAAGGAAAGCTGCGGCTTCACTGGGAGAATAGTTGCTTTTCATTATTTCACCACCTTTGGCACATGAATATGACCCATACGGACATCAGGCGCATTTTGAAGCGCTTCTTTTTGGGACAATTTGTCAGCTTCCTTGTCTTCTCGCAAGAAAATGGTGGGCGTTTCAAAGGGATACACCATGGGTTCGACTCCTTGGGTATCGATGGTTTCGAACAACTCGACTTGTTGTTCGACTGCCACAAAGTCCTTTTTGAGCTCTTCAATTTCTTGATCGCTTAAATCAAAGCGCAAGTCGTTAGCAAGCTTACGAAAGTATTCGGTTGAAAACTTTTCCATTTGGATCCTTTCTAGTTGGTCTTCTCTTTAGACATTAATAGATGGTGAGCACTTGAACCTCAGTGGTTCCAGGATCACGATCCATCAAGGCGCATATATCACCATTGTTTTCGATAATGACTTTATATAAACAGTTTTGCGAGGCAAAAAGAGCCAATTTTTCCCGCACCGATTGAATGACGGCCCAAATTTCACCAACGGTTTTTCCATAGGCAGAAACAGTAATGGTCAACTTTTGTACCATACCATTACGCAAGCACGCTTGACCGGTAGTAAAGGTGGTATCCGATAAGATGCGGGCGATTTCTTGACGAAAA
>JAAVAY010000051.1 GCA_014803815.1 Allobaculum sp.
GCCAAAGAAGACCAAAGAAAGGCGCGAAAAATCTAGTTCTTTTTTCGCCTGTCCTTTCAAAAGTCAAGAAAGGAAAGTATATGGAAGTCATTTGCCAACCCGTTGGCCCTCTTCAGTCCAACTGCTATATCGTTATGGAAAATGGACAATGCTTAGTCATTGATCCCGGAGATGATGCAAACCAAATCAGTCAAATGGTAAAAGCTCTGGGTTTAAAAGTAGATGGAATCTTGTTAACTCATGCGCATTTTGATCACATTGGCGGGGTAGATACCTTAATGGAAGAATTCAATGCGCCTTGTTACATCAATCCCGCCGAAATTGAAGCCCTACAACATCCCGTTTTAAATGGTTCGAATTCCTTTATGGGAGTTCCTCCTATGATTTTAAAGACGAAACCCATTGCGTTTAAAGAAGGCGAAAACAAAATCGGTAGCTTTGATGTCATGGCCTATTATGCTCCCGGGCATTCGATTGGAAGTACGATGTTTGCGATTGGAAATAACTTATTTACGGGCGATGTGCTGTTTCAAAACTCCATTGGTCGGGTCGATTTACCAGGTGGTTCGGCTCAACAAATGCGTGAATCGCTCAACTTTTTAAAATCGTTAAAGCAGGATTACGTCGTGTATCCAGGCCATGGTCCTTCTACCACTCTTTTCTACGAACAATCCCATAATCCATACCTTCTTTACGGCTTTTCAGAATAGCTTTTGACCGCTCATATGGAGCGGTTTTTCGTTTTGAGAACTAAAAAAGGTGGATAAAATCCACCGATTAGCTAGTCAGTTCTTTAAGACATGTTTGCAAAGAAGAAGACGTATTGATCTCCTTCATCAAGCGATCATAATCCTCTTTAGATGAGGAAACGATCGTATCAGCATAAGTTAAAAGCTCTTGGGCTACTGCTCCATAATTGTGATAAATAAACGTAAAAGCTTGCTTGAAAGCCTCATTATGGACAATCCTTTCATAGATAGCCGGATCATACTCTTTGGAAAAATCCAAGTACGTCAAAATCCAATAAGTGAATTCCGCATACGGCAAAAAAAGGTCATTGGTTTGTCGAATGGTACCAAATTGCGGATAGGTGATTTCATCATGATAAAGTTTGAGAAGATCGAGTTCAGCTTTTGCTCCCCAATAGTAGGCCACGTATTCATTCAGTAGACCATAAATTCCTTCTAGACGACTGCCTACTTGATAGTTATCGCCAAGATACGTATCATAGCGAAAAGTGCGTAGCTCTTGGGGAAGGGCTTCGGTCATATGAATCGAGTCAAAAACATCGGTAATGTCCACTTGTAAGAGAAATCCTTCGCCAAAATACACAGCCATCCCCCGATTGTAACGGGCCATTTCACCATTGATCTCAATGCGGAACATCTGCTCATAAGGAATGGATTGAGCGCTTTTGGTTTCGTATTGGGAAGTTAACTGATGCGTTTGTTCGTGAATAGCTGTAGCAAAGGAATCAACGAGTGTCTCCTTTTCATCCCACCACTCCATAAAACTATGTACTCCATCGGTATTTTCCAATATAATATTCAAAAATAGATATAATTAAATCATTTAATATCATTTATTTATGAAGGCTCATGAAGTGATGAAATCAAATCAGTCGCTCAACTCTGTTACGATGGCGAAAAGAAGGAATTTTAAAAGCCAAAAAACTCCCCTCTGGCCAATATGATTGGGATGAAAGTTTTCGAGTTAATCAATAAAGGCGAAAAACGAGGGGTGTACCTATATGCACGAATTTCAACGCCAAAACAGAAGCTTGGAGAACCAAATGGTTGCAACATTTTGCGATGAGGTTATCAAGTTGCTGGTGCTTTTCATTGCCAGTTTCTTTTGAAAAGAGAAAGGAGTTTTTCAAGCTACTTGACAACGACCATTTACCTATAAAGATCGATTAAGTCATGTTTGATATGTTTACTGTTTTCTAAATATCATGTTGAGATTGTCGTTATGTCTGAGTTAGCGGATAAAAAAACAGACCAGCAAGAAATCTTTGATGCCTACTTCATGCTTTTTAAATGCGAATGGACTCAAGGCGTCGAAAGAAAATAAACATTGATAGATGACCCATGAAGAGAAAGGAGAGGAACCAGGTAGTGAGGAAACAGAAGTCAAACAAGAAACGTNAGNAAAGCTACGTTGAACGACGTAAAAAACTGACAGAAGTTCAATATGAGTACCTTGTCGAAAGACATGTTATCAAGCTATCTCACAGCCATTACAAGGTATTAGATGAGTATGCCCATAAAGCAAATAATGTCTATAACCAAGGGCTCTATAGGGTGCGTCAAGCACTATTCAAGGGAAAATGGATGACCTACTCGCAGTTGGATGCAAGCTTGAAAAAGTCACGAAATCAGCGAGACTGCATGATTTACTCGTCTATGAATAACGTGCATCTAGTCCAGCAGATCCTTCGTATTGTCACTGGAAACATGTCCTCATGGAAGAAAGCCAAGGATGCCTATGAGAAAGCAGCGCATAAGTTCACTGGTCGCCCGAAATTGCCGAAATATCGTAAAAAGGGTGGGAAGTTTACTCTTTTCATCGATAACCAGGTTGCAAAATTACGTGAAGGGGGATTCGTAGAAATTCCTGTACTGAACAATCTTCGTATTGAACTTCAGCACAAAGAAACGACTGGGATCCAGCAGGTAAGAATCATCCCGAAGCACAACCGCTTCATCGTTGAAGTTGTCTATAAAACCAACAAGGAAATTGTCTACAAGCCCGACAATGGACGATATATGAGTATAGACTCTGGGATAGACAATGCCTTTGCCTTAGCTTCAAACGTTGAAGGATTTCAACCCGTCTTGATCAATGGACGTCCTCTTAAAGCAATCAACCAGTATTACAACAAGGCTCGTGCCAAATTGTATAAAGCGCATGATTTATCTAAACAGCCCCGTTCAAGCAAACGACTTGACCGACTTGAATTTATACGAGACCAAAAAGTCAATCAGTTCGCTCATGAAGCAAGTAAGCGCATTGTTGAAATTGCGCTAAGCCATGATATTGCAACGATTGTTATTGGGAAGAATAAAGGTCAAAAACGTTCGAGCAACATGGGGAAAAGGAACAATCAAAACTTTATTAATATTCCCCATCAAGTGATGGTAAATATGTTGAAATACAAAGCAAATCTTGAAGGCATCGTTATCATTGAAATTGAAGAGTCATATACGAGTCAGACATCATTTCTTGATAATGAAATGCCTGTTCGAGAAAACGGGGATAAAATGCGCCAAAAGCGTGGAATATCCCCTGCGAAGCGACGTATAAAACGAGGGCTGTATCGCTCAGACAAAGGCGAGTTCATCAATGCGGATATAAATGCAGCCTTACAAATTTTGAAAAAAGTAGTCCCAAAGGCGTATGCCAATGGGATAGAGGGGATAGGATTATCCCCAGTTAAGCCCAGTTAAGCTAAATTTGGATTTTTAATTCAAATTGGCTCAACGAAATATTCCGAACAGAAAGCACAACTGCCGAACAAACTGTAAAGTTGTCCACGAGAGTAAGTCAGTGAGTTGATTTATTTGTTGACTGGTTGGTTTTATTAGGTTGAGTGAAGCCGTTTTATATATTTTTGATGTCATTTGGCATAATAAAGATACATAAAACTAGGAATATCTAATCTAAATCTTCCTTTTTTCATAAAAATCTCCTTTCAAGTAAATAAGCCTGATAAATTCACACCATACTATCTGTCATATGAATAGTATGGTGTGAATTTATCAGGCTTATCATTTTTAAATTACGAATCGATTCCTGAAGTAGAATGATGAATTAAGAGCTTGATTTCTGGATTTTCTTACCTAAAAACAACTACGGAAAATAAATACCGTTAAAAAATAGGCTCAACTCGACAAGTTTCTCACCAATGAAATTCGCCATGACAAAATCACAGTCATCTCTGCCAGGCCTCGCTGTGGGGACAGGATAGTTCGTTCCCTTGAGCCAGATATTCTTCAAAGACAAAATATCCCCTCTACAAGAGGTGGAACTTCAACTAAAGTTTTTTGGTAAATTGTTCAAAGCATTTGACTTCTTGAAAAGGGGGGAATATTGCTGAAAATAGAAAAGAAGGAAGGTCATTTTTTAGGCTATTTATAGGAAATAAAATAAGGAGGAGATGGAATTGGAAATGCCCAGCATCACAGAGTTTTTCATATTAGCCGCACTCGTAATTATTATCTTTTTATTGATTCCTCTAGTCGTGCAATGGTTTAAAGGAGATTCTAAAAATCTATCCATGGACTTAATTCAGCATTTATATGAAAACCAAAAACAAACGGTTCAACTTTTAGAAGGTGAAAAGCAACAGTTAGGTGAAGTCATGACTCAACAAAAAGTTCTAACCGCCACTTTGGATCAAAAAAACGAAACGCAATTTCGAGATTTGCAACGACAAGTCCAAGGAATCGTTAAAGAAGTAGAAGTCATCAAACATAATAATGCCGAAAGCCTAAGAGCGATAAATGCGATTGTCACTGAGAAAATGCAAGGAACACTTAATACGCGACTCAATGGCTTTTCTGGAACGATGACAAAATCTATTTCTGATTTAGGAAATGTTTTAGCCACGCAACAAAAAAATCAAGACATTCGTACCATCGAAAGCCTAGATAAGCTGAGCCTTTCTTTTCAACAAATTCAAAAAGATCTAAACCAAGGACTTTTGAATTTGAAGAATTCCAATGCTGACGAGCTTTCCAAGTTACGCGCTGAAAATCAAAAGAGCTTAGATGAAATCAATGGCACAGTCAACGAAAAACTACAAAAAACACTCGACGAAAAGCTTGCCCAATCCTTTGAAACTGTCAGCAACCGCTTAAAAGAGGTTTACGAAGGTCTGGGAGAAATGAAAGAAGTCGCTAGTGGGGTAAAAGATCTCAAAAACGTCTTATCCAACGTGAAAAATCGCGGAACGCTTGGAGAAATTCAACTTGAAGCGATTTTAGAAGATATCTTAACGCCACAACAATATGAAAAACAATTTCAGATTATTCCAAACAAACAGGTCAAAGTCGATTTTGCGATTAAGCTTCCTGGTACCGGGGAAAATCCTCTGTACTTGCCCATTGATTCCAAATTTCCAGGAGATTCGTACCAAGAATTAGTGCAGGCTTATGAAGTGGGTGATACGAAGTTAATTAAGCAAAAGCAAACTCTTCTCAAAAAAGTTCTAAACGATGAGGCCAAAGACATTCAAAAAAAATACGTATCGCCTCCTTACACCACCAATTTTGCGATTTTGTTTTTACCTTTTGAAGGCTTGTATTCCGAAGCTGTTCGTCTTGGCTTAGTGGAAGAATTACAACGCAAGTATCAAGTGAATATTACAGGACCAAGTACAATGGCAGCGATGTTAAACTCCTTACAAATGGGATTCCAAACCTTAGCCATTCAAAAGAAATCAAGCGAAATTTGGCAAACGCTTGGAGCGGCAAAAATGGAGTTTCAAAAATTCACCAAAGTTTTGGAAAAAGCTCAAACGCGTATCAATCAGGCTAATGACGAACTCAACAGCTTGCTTACTACCAGAACGCGCGCTATTAATCGAAAACTTGAAAGTGTCAGTGAGCTTCCAGATACCTCTGAAGCCAATCATCTTTTAGGTCTCTCTTTTTCTGATGACGATGAATAAAGAACGTCTTTTCCCTTCTATCTAAAGAGAAAAGGAACTGTTGAATAAGAAACAGTTCCTTTTTTCCTTAATGCTAGAAACTTTCCAACATCGTTAAAGGTTCCAACATGATTTGATAGACACAAGCTGCTAAGATTCCTACGCAACCATAGGCTAGATATAAGATCCAGTTGGAGAGATGTTTCACTTTCTTTTCTAAAATAAGAAGCGCGCTTTTTTGGTAAGCGGCCATCATATGGGACATGGTGGAGCCTTGGACTCCAATAGAAAAGAAGCGTTGAAAGGTTGGATCCAAGCGATGATCGGCGGCAATGCATTGAGCCAGAGATTTTCCCTGTTTGAGTTGGTAGTGCCAACGTTTGGCGAAAAGACTCCCAAAGGGAAAGCTTTTATTGGTTTCCATAAAACTCAAAGTTTCAAGAGTGGAAAGAGAACTTTTTTGGGTGCATTCCAACAAAGCCGCACATTCCATGGAGGCAACGATTTTGACAAGTGGAATTCGAAATAAGAAATTAGTCGTTTGGTTTTTGGAACCATCGAATACAAACACACTGCCAAGAAAAAGACTAAAGAGTAGAACGCCAATCCAAAATAGGGTAGTAAACCAACAAAGACAATCCAATAATCTTGAATCGGAAGATTGAAATTCTCCAAAAGCGGGCAAAATCGTCTGAGAAAAAAACCAAACCAGACCTGTAGAAAAAGTCATTAAAAAAAGAGGATAGATGGAATGATGAAAGAGCTTCTTCAATAATGTTTCTCTAGCTTGTCGCAGCTTTCCATCGTATACGATGGCTTCATCCAACGCAAAGTAGTTTAAAAGAGTGCCAAGTTGTTTCATACGCTTGGCTTTTTGTTTTTGAATTAAGGTCGAAAAGCTTTCTCCCTGATTCAGAGCGGCTAAAATCGCTTCTTTTTGGGTAAATGAAAGTTCCACATTGTCTAAGAAAGGCAATCCATTTTGATGAAGTAAAGAGAAGATTTCAATTTCCTGTTCCTCAATCCGTGGAAAGTCCTGCTTGCTGCCGACAGGTTGCAAAAGAAAGACTAGGATGGGCTTGATCAGGGGTTTCAAAGAGAACTTTAAGCTCTTCTTGGTGCCAAATTTCATAAAGACATTCCTTTCCGGTAGGAGTAGTGACGAGTTTGCACACAAAGATACCTTTCAAGACGCACCGCAGTTCTTCTTTATCAATGCCTAAATCCAATAAGCGATGAATGCATTCCGCTCCCGAACCACAATGTAAAGTGGTCAAACAGAAGTGACCCGTTAAACTCGCCCGCAAAGCCATCTTAGCGCTTTGGGCGCTCCGGCATTCACCAAAAAACAAAATGTCTGGATCGTGGCGCATCAATTCTTCAATCCCCGTTTCGTAAGTTAGTCCTCGCGCTTCACAAACTTGAATTTGTACCATTTGGGGTTCTTGGATTTCAATAGGGTCCTCAAGCGTCACGATTTTTCGAGCGTGTTTTTGGAGGATATCGTTCAATAAAGCATGGACGGTGGTGGATTTACCTGATCCTGTTGGACCACAACTGATCAGTAAACCATGTTCAATAGAAGAAAAAGCTGCTAGCTTTTCAATCGCTTCTTTAGAAGAACATAGATTCGAAAGCCGAAAGTGATGACTGGCATGCAACAAGCGAATGACACCTGTGCGCAATTGGTCGGTTGCCATCATGGAAAAGCGACAATCAAGCTCTCCTAAAGAAAACTCGCCAGACTGTGGTTTATAGGGAGCGCAAAGATCCATTTTGGAAACATATCGCAAATACTCCATAAACTCGGCTTTACAGATGTCTTGGTCGAGTTGAAGCAATCCTTGAGGGGTGCGAAATGAGACGATTAAGTCATTTTCTTTTTGCTCTAAATGGATGTCTGTTGCCTGCCTACGCAAAGCACAATCCAATAAAATGCGACAAAGCTCTTTCATAATGGTCTCCTCTTCTTTTTAATACGCCAAACTGAGTCAAAAAGAGAAAAGCGGATGGAAAAGAAATTCAAATTGACCTGAATCTTTTTCGACGATTCGAATAAATAAGACGAATGAGGCGGCTTGATGATTTCTGCTTAATCCTGCTCTCCATCAAAACCGAGATTCAGATAAAATTAGGGAAGAAAAGAGAGTCAATTATGGAAGAAAAAGTTTGGAAAAAAGTGGAACGATCCCTTTTCGAAGCCGAAACAGCAGCGGCTTGTATTTTACAAGCGGGGTCGATGTTGATGACCAATGGAGCCGAAGTCTTTCGAGTTGAAGAAACCATGACCCGTATGGGATACTCCATTCCTGGGGTGAAGTATTGTACGGCTTATGTCACGGTCACAGGGATCATGTGTTCGGTAGAAGTAGCAGGTCAAACCGTTACCCGTATTGCCCGTATAAAAAATATGGATCGTAATATGACCATTGTCAGTGCCATCAACGCGCTTTCGCGTGAAGCGGAAATAAAACATTACAGTGCTGAAGTTCTCACTAAAAAGCTCTTATCGCTTAACCAATTACCAAATTATTCAGATTCCATGAAAGCTCTATGGGGAGCCATTGGAGCCGCTGGATTTGCGATTTTCTTTGGAGGGGGCTTTATTGAAATTGGGTTTGTCTTTTTAATTGGATTGTTTATTCGTCTATTTACCGTGATGTGTTCCCATGTTCACGTCAATGCCTTTTTTGTGAATGTCTTACTCTCGTTTTGTACGGCTGTTTTATC
>JAAVAY010000052.1 GCA_014803815.1 Allobaculum sp.
CTTTCTCTTTTTTGAATAGGAAAAAGACCTAAAAAATGATCCCCTCACTCCAAAATGAGTTAGGTTTTAAGAAAGTTTTATTCTTTCTTAGCTTAAAGAAACCCATAGCATAAAGAGGATACCTCTCCTTGAAATTTATTCGCTAACTTTTACTAAAGCTGGACGTAACAAACGATCTTTGAGTTTGTACCCTTTTTGTAAGACTTCTGTGACGATACCCGGTTCCACCCCATCAACTTTTTCCATCGATAAAGCTTGCATGAAATTGGCATCAAAAGGTTGATTTAAAGCCTCAATTTCTTGTACGCCTTCATTCTTTAAAGCATTTTCAAGTTGAGATTGAATCATTTCAAAGCCCCGCACATAGTTGGCTAGTTCAGGGTTTTCTGGTTTCACAGCCAATGCACGATTTAAGTTATCTAAAATAGGCAATAATTCTAAAGCAGAACTTTGGAAACGATATTTTTTAACCGTTTCCGCTTCCTTGACTAAACGTTTACGCGTGTTATCCGTATCAGCATAGGCACGAAGCAAATCTGTCTTTGTTTGATTCAATTGAGATTGAAGAGCTTCAATTTCTTGATTGAGAGCTTCAATCGGATCTTTTTCTTCAACCACTTCTTCTGTGATTTCAACATCAACAGGTTCGTTAGCTACTTGTTCTTCTTTAATTTCTTGTGCATTGGAATCTTGGTTGTTATTTGTGCTCATCCGACGCTCCTTTTCACTGAGTTCCAAACATTTCTTCGATTTGTTTGGAGAGATAGTCCATTAGGGCAATGACTTTGCCATACGGCATCCGATTGGGACCGATGACCATGAGCTGTCCTTGTTCTCCGTCTTTTACTTCAAATTTCGTTGTGACCACACAACAATCTCCAATTTGAATGAGTTCGTTGCGTTGATCGATTGGAATGCTCACCCGATCGGGGCGAGTCGTCCATTCTTGAAATAAGTTTTGATTGTCAAGAACCCTCATCAACTGTTCAAGACGACTCACATTGGCAAATTCTGGTTGAATTAACATGTTAGCTCGACCATATATAGCACTTTCCTTACAAGCAAAACTCATCAAAGCGGATACCCAAGCTTGAAAAAGGACTTCCTGGCGCCCTGTGTAGGCAGCTAGAAGGGGTTTTATGCTTTCCATCTTTTCTAGTAGCTTGGTTAGAGGTGTTCCTTGTAAGTTGGTATCCAATAATTGGGTGAAGATTTTTAAGTCATCTGTCGATACACTTTTGTCTAACGGAAGAAGACGGGTTTCGCATTGCCCATCACTCAATGTAATGACGGCTAAAGCTTGATTTTCACTCAAGGGAATTAAGCCCACATGTTCTAACGTTCGCTCATTCGGTTCTGGTTGTAAGGCTAGACTCGTCAGCTGCGTCATTTCAGCTAGAAGAGAGCAACACACTTGAATCATCTCTTCTAAAGAGAGATGGCGCTTGAAAAACACTTGACGTAAAGCTTCCTCCATTTGGGGATCCAAATGCAATTCCATCAAATGCTCTACGTAATAGCGATATCCATTGGCCGAAGGAATCCGTCCACTGGAAATGTGTGTTTTTTCAATCAGGCCTTCTTTTTCAAGAACGCTTAAATCATTGCGAATGGTTGCAGAAGAAACGGAGATTCCCAAGATTAGGAGCAGGGATTTGGAGCCGATTGGCTGGGCAGTGCGGATGAATTCCTCGACAACTGTCTTTAAAATCGTCCGTTGCCGTTGAGTCAGATCCATATTCCCACCTCTCTTGGCACTCTTGATGTTTAACTGCCAATATCATAGCACCACCCTTGGCAGATGCAAGGGTCAAGTGCTATCTATTGGTATTTTGACAGTTTGACAATGGTCTGTACATTTAGATGCCTGAGACCATCCGATTAGCTATACTACTTTTATGTATGCTAAAAATCTCAATGCGCTTCTTTTTAGCAAGCGTCATTCTCACCATCAAATCAAGGGCGCTTTTTCTTTACGCACTCTCCAAGCCCCCGAACAAGGAAATTTAGCTTTGCATGTTTGTCAAAATCCTCAAGATGTATTGAAGAGTAGAATGATTTGGCAAAATCAAACCCTTCCCTTAGAAAATTGGATTCTTCCTTGGCAAAAACATACGGCTAAGGTGCAAAGAGTGTATGCGAGCGATCAAGGAAAAGGAGCTTATGAAGCGAGTACGTCCATTTTAGAAACCGATGGACTCTATACGACGGATCCCAATACTCTGATTGGAGTCTTTACAGCGGATTGCTTAGGGATTTTGATGGCAGATCCGAGCGTTCCAGTAATTGCGGCGGTTCATTCTGGATGGAAGGGAACCGCTCAAGCGATTACCATTCAAATGTTAGAATCCTTAAAGAAAGATGGTTTATTGCATCCCGAAACGCTTCATATTTACTTTTCACCTTCCCTTATGACTTCTTCTTTAGAAGTAGGTCCAGAGGTTATTGAGCAAATTCAAGCGATGGCGAATTGCTATGGCCTTGATCTTCAAGGTTGCATTGTTCCTGGCCAAAACGATCGCAGTTATCTCAATAATCAAGCCGTCAATATGCGGATGGCTTTAGGGTATGGAATTCCCTTAGAAAATCTACATGCCTCAAATTTGGATACGAAAACCAATCCCTATGGATTTTCCTATCGGCGAGATGGAAAGAAAACGGGAGAACATTTTTCTTGCCTCTGGATCGAATCACTCTTAAAAGAGTAATTTTTCCAAAAAAAAGCTCTGGATATCATCCAGAGTTTTTTACTTTATTCACTTTATTAAAAGCCCATGATACCAAGCATCAAGTCAGAAACACCGTTTACGAGCAAGTTAACACCGATCAAAATCGTGATTAAACCAGCTGAATTTTGAAGGTGGAACATCATGATTAAGCCCACGATGATGTTGCACACGGCAAGAAGAAGAACACTCCACCAAGTGGAAACACCAAGGTCTCTTACAAAGAAAGCTTGATAAATCTTAAAACAACCAACCGCTAAGAAGGCCACCGCACACATCGCACCCATAACAATTGAACTTCTAAACGGGTTGAAAACCACCAAGAGCCCAAGGAGTAAAACGATCAGGCCAGAAATCATCGTATAAATGCTTTTGAAGTTGGCTTCCATAAAATAAGAAGCAATGAGGATGATTCCATATACGATGCCAAACAATCCAATCAAGTTAATCATGGAAGGGGCAAAAACAGCAGGGTTGCAGACAAGCATAACACCAGCGAAGATATAAAGAATGGCAAGAACAATAAAGAGAATTCTATACCATCCCCAGGAAGATTTTGACATAGGGTTTCTCCTTTTCACATATTTATGTGATCTTTATGGTTAGAGTATATGAGCTTTAAAGAGACGAACCTATTTAAATGCTTATTTTTTTCGCTGGGAAAGAAGAGGGGAAAAAGAAGCAGATGAGATTAGATATAGTAATTTTTTCTAACTTTTTCACAGCCCTACCCAATAATTCCATCCACGAATTAGGAGAAATTTTCTTTCCTTCAATAGAGCGAAAAAAAATTAAAGTGAATCTAACTTTCTTGCTTTTCTTTTCTCTATTTAATAATAGATGTTAATTATTTTAAATATTAAAAACAAAAAAGACCCATATCTATAAATAAAATGGGTCATTGCAAAATTTTATTGATCGGCATAGTGAATCGAAAACATATAACTCTTATCATCGATTATTGATCCTCGGCACACGAAGAACCACATGGACTGTCTACGTCCTTTTCTTCTAAGAGTTCTTCTCCCCATTTGGCAAAAGCCATAATGATAGGAATTAAACTTTGGGCTTGTTCTGAAAGGGAGTAATCCACACGAGGTGGGATTTCATTATAGGAAACGCGGAGGATCAATCCTTCTTGTTCTAAGTCTTTTAAGGTATTGGAAAGCATAACATTCGTAATTCCTAAAGCCTGCTTCAACTCGTTATATCGCAACGTGCCATTAGTACACAGGACATAGATAACGGGAATTTTCCATTTTCCTTCTAAAGCCTTGCAAGCTCGTTTCATCGGACAGGATTCATCTTGAAAAATAACTAACTTTTTCATCAAACGCTGACCAAGAATCCCCTACTTCTACAAGTGGTGGGAAAAATTGGTCTACCCTCCTTTCTATATAANAATAAATAAAAGGCTTTTTCTTACCGATTTTTAAATCATATTACTTATTACTTAAGCATCGTAAAATTGTGAAATCTAAGTCTGGTCAATTAAACCAAACTCCCATTCCATAATTCGTCAGAGGTTAAGTGGTAACTTCTCTGCGTACGCATTCTAACACACTTAACGGCTAACCCCTAGAATGCAGATTAAAAAAAATACTAAATAAGTTTTCTATAAGTATTTACATTTTCGATACTTAAGTGTATGATACCCTAGAAATAGAGAAAGCGAGGATTTAAATAGATGGAAAATATCCTAATTAATACGCCATTTGTTCGTGCAAATGGGATTCTTTTATTACCCAATACAATCCTCCGGCTGAATCACCTCAATGAAGAGGATGCACAAATTCTCTTAAACCAGAACTTTGTAGCTTTCAGCGGTGAGGATGAGCAAGCTGATTCCCATGCAGAAAACCTCCATATTTATGCGGTTGTTTGCAAAGCGACTCAATTGCTTCATGAAGACGGTGAAGGCTTTACGATTGTTGCCCGTGCTATCGAACGTGTGTGTGTGGACAACATGAGCGAAGACGGAAACTATTGCACATTTCATTCAGCTCCTGAAAACTATGATTTATCCGAAGAAGCTGAAACCGAAATGCTTTCATATATTCAAAATCTTGTAAAAGAAATTGCTAAATCGTTCCAAGGAGGCCGTCTTTTAGTAAAACGTGTAGAGGAATACACCTCCGTGAACCAAATTATTGCCTTCCTTTGCCAATACATGGCCATTTCTCGTCAAGAAAAATATGAACTTTTAGCTTTAGATAGTATTAAAGAACGCGCAACGCGCTTTATTGACATCTTGTTACGTCATAAAGAAGCGATTAGCGTCAAAATCGATTTAAAAGAAAAACTCTCTAAGGAAGCGAGCGAAATGTATCGCAAACAAGCTATCCAAAGAGAGATTGAGGCTCTTCAAAGCCAACTCGATGAAGATGACGATTTCAATAAAAATGATTTTATCGCACGCATTGATGAAGCGAAAATGCCCGAGCTCGTCACCAAATCGTTGCTTGAAGATGTAAAACGCTTAGAAGCAACCAATCCTCAAAGCCCCGATTCGGAAGTATTGCGTAATTATTTAGAGTTTGCGCTCTCCCTTCCTTGGAAAAAAGAGGAAGTCTTTGATCCAGATTTGAAAGAATCAAGAGATATTTTGGATGAGCGCCATGCAGGCATGGAAAAAGTAAAAGAGCGTATTTTGCAACACTTAGCGGTGATGAAATTACGCAAATCCATGAAAGGTAGTGCCATCTTATTGGTTGGTCCTCCTGGAACGGGAAAAACCTCTCTTGGAAAATCCATTGCTAAGGCTCTTCATCGCCCTTATACCCGCTTAGCTCTTGGGGGTATTCGCGATGAATCCGAAATTCGTGGTCACCGTAGAACGTATGTAGGGGCTATGAGTGGTCGTGTCTTAAAAGCAATGAAACAAGCTGGGGCTACTAATCCGGTTATGATCTTGGACGAATTGGATAAGATGATGGCTGGTGGTTTCAGTGGCGATCCTTCTGCTGCTATGCTTGAAGTGTTGGATCCCGAACAAAATGATACCTTTACGGATCATTACTTGGATTTGCCTTACGATTTAAGTGATGTCATGTTCATTGCTACGGCTAACTCATTGGATTCGATTCCTGCGCCTTTGTTAGACCGTATGGAAGTCATTACTCTTTCTAGCTATACTCCAAGTGAAAAATTCTTGATCGCCAAAGATCACTTGCTTCCTGAAGTTCTTCAAGACCATGGAGTTCCAGCTGGTCAATTGACGATTGAAGATGAGGCCATCCGTGAAATCATCAATTCCTATACGATGGAAGCTGGATGCCGTGGATTGAAAAAACAACTCGCTAAAGTCACCCGGACTAAAGCGGTTGACTTGCTTGCGAGCAGCAATCCCATTCAAGTGAAGGTAGAAGATTTGAAATCTATTTTCGGGCCCACAGCGATTCGCCATGAAAAAGTGAAAGATGCTAACCCTTGTGGTGTAGTTACCGGTCTAGCTTGGACGGCTGTAGGCGGAGAAGTTCTCTTCATTGAAGCGGCTTCTATGCCTGGTACAGGTCGTATGATCTTGACTGGTCAACTTGGCGATGTCATGAAAGAATCTGCCAGCATTTCCTTCTCCGTTTTGAAGTCTCGTTTACCACTCGATACCCTTGAATTTGGAAAACAAGATATTCATATTCACTTCCCTGCGGGAGCGACTCCTAAAGATGGTCCAAGCGCTGGTATTACTATCTTTACCGCCCTGGCTTCTTTAGCACTTCGTCAACCTGTGGATTCTCATATTGCGATGACAGGAGAACTTTCTTTATCTGGAGATGTCTTACCCATTGGTGGTTTGAAAGAAAAACTCTATGGCGCCATGCGTGCTGGAATTAAGAAAGTCTTAATTCCTTGGGATAATCGTCGTGACTTAGAAGAGGTAAGCCAAGAAGTGAAAGATTCTTTGGAAATTGTCCCTGTAAAACGTGTGGAAGACGTGTTGAAAGAAACATTAAATGTTCATCTAGCTTCTTATGAAATCCCAAGATTGGCTGCTGAAAATGCAACAATTGTAATTTAAAGACCATTAGACTGTAGAGAAATCTGCAGTCTTTTTTTATTTTGGATATAAGCCTATAAAACTAAGAAGGTGATACCTTAGAGATTAATAAAATAAAGAACAGAAAAAAAGAGTGAGAAAATGCTCATTCCTGTCATTTTCTCACCTTGATTTTTACTTATTTTTATAGAAATCCTTCTTAGGAGGATGAGGATTATTTTTAAAATAAGTTGGGAAATAGATATCTGTACGCCAATCTTGAATAGGAACAGCTCCTAATTGAGCATAGATTTCAAAAGGAGCCCCAGCCATTTCATAGCCATTTTTTTCCATCCATTGAATAATAGCCGCATAGGCTAAAGATAAATTGGAGTAGCCTCCATGATGAACCGTATGAATACACCAACAATCTCCTACATAGCCATTGGCATGGTTCTTATCCGGCAATAAGGCGAAGAGTTCGACATCGGAATCCGAATTTGGATCAAAATCTTCACAAAAGTAGCGTGCGCCGAAAAGGCCAACTGAACTGAAATCTTTCATCTTTTCCATTAATTGAGAATAGCCCCAACCAAAATCTTTGACAGAAAGCCTCTCACGCAATCCATAAATAAACTGCTTA
>JAAVAY010000053.1 GCA_014803815.1 Allobaculum sp.
TTCAAAGAAAAACATCCAAACCATTCCTACAAATAGAACCTGATCCTAAATTGGATCAGGCCATCTTTTTTTGATGATTGTGGACAGCTTTCATCTAAAGCCTTTGGTAAACATCTTCTCTATAGAGATTGACTTGAAGTTTCATATCAAAGCAAGATAATTCCTAATTTTGGATAGATACTTAAAAGTTGTGTTTGGAAAAGAGCTTTTCTAGAAAGATGATTCTTAACGAAAAAGTTTTGACATCATAACTCATTATCCGTTAATCATATCGCGCACTTTTTGTCGATTTTCTACGGCCCAAATGGCGAGTTGGGTACGGTCTCGTAAGGAAAACTTGTTCAAAATACTCGATAAATAATTGCGAACTGTACCTTCTGAAAGATAGAGAATGGCGGCAATTTCTTTGTTCGACCTCCCTCTTCCCACTTGTTGAATGACTTTCCATTCTGTTCGTGAAATCTCAGTTTCTGCTTTATCATCCACTTGAATAATCGTATCTTCATCTAAACGCTTCGAAAACATAGAAAAAACTTTCGCCGCAATGTCGGGATTGAGCATCGCTCCACCAGAATGCACGGTTTTAATGGCTGCAGTTAATTCATCCATCGAAACTCCCTTGAGTAAATATCCACTCGCTCCATAGCGCAAAGCGGAAAAAACAAAGTCTTCATCATCAAAAGTCGTTAAAACGATGACTTTTGTTTTTGGGTAATCCTTTTTAACTTGCTTAGTACAAAGAACACCATCCATTTTAGGCATGCGAATATCCATCAAAATCACATCTACATATTCTTTCTTCAAAAGATCAAGAACTCCTAAGCCATTTGAAGCTGTGCCTACCACATTGATATCGTCATCCATAGACAATACAATCTTTAAAGAATCCCGAATGAGCGCTTGATCATCTGCAATGACTACATTAATCATCCAATTCTCCTCTTTGCAGCGGTACCTGAATAAAGGTGATAAATCCATCGGAACCATCAAAACGGATAGATCCATGAATAGCTGCAATTCTCTCTTTCATTTGTGTTAACCCATACCCTGGCTGAATACTTGAGGCTCCAAAACCGTTATCTTCGATTTTGAGCCTTAAATTATCATCTTCTATATAAAAATGAATGGATATCCAGGAAGCCGCTCCATGACGAATGGAGTTAGTGATGCTTTCTTGAACGACTCGAAATAAAGCATCTTCTTTCGCCACATCAAAGTTCACTCCATCCATGTCATAATCCAAATCGATTTGTAATCCCTCACTTAATTGCGTAAATTCTAAAATCATCTTTTGTAAAGCTCCCTTTAATCCTGATTGCTCCAAAGCACCGGGTCGTAATTTTTCTAGAGAATTCCGCACATCCCCAATTCCTTCTCGCACGACTTGACTGACAAGCTGTAATTGCTTCTTAGCCATTTCGGGTGATTTATCAATAATGATCAAGGTAGCATCCACTCCAGCTGCAATACCCGTTAAAGCATGGCCTAACGTATCATGAATCTCTCGTGCTAGTCGTTTCCGTTCATTATTTTCTCCAATACGTTCTGTAATGGCTGCATAATTTTTCAATTCGCGATTCACTTGGTTAATCATATTCAATTCTTGAGAAATATTTTCATTTTCAATTGTTTGATGTGAAATATACAGCGATAAATACGCCACAAAGCCAAGAAGGTTGAGAGTTTCCAATACATTTTTAATTAAGACTAAAAATCCACTAATTTGATGATCTAAAATGTCGAAATAAGCCATAGGATCAGTAATCGAAAAGAAAAAAGAAAAAACATAATAATTCGAAAAAAAGTAAAACGCGACTAAAATTCCCATCAAAGAATAGGTCACGGAGACTTTTTCTCTCCTTAAGTGAAACAAGCAATCCGAAAACACTAAGAGGAATAAGCCAGAATAAGCCATATGGAGTTGGTAAATGATGATAAAGGCCAACACGATCTCAAGAGCGATGCTAGTAATGTTTGTGGTTTTCCCTGAAATTTCGGTTACGGAGCGCGACAAGATTAAAGCGGCAAGTAAAGCGTATAAAAACAAGCAACAAAAAAATACAAATAAAGGATCGCGAGGAATATGGGAGACACGACTTAAAAACAAGTAACTTTTANTTTGATCNATTAGAAAACGAGTAGTTAACAAATTGGTTCCCGCATAAAACATCACAATCAAATAATTAATTCCTACCATTAAATTGCGTAATGAACTAATCCATTCCATACTCTGNACTTTTTTAATTCGTTTGAGTTTATGTAAAGTCTTCATTGCCATTCCCTCAAATTTTGATCTTGAATATTGGAGCGATCCAAAAGCTCTACTGGAATAATGANGGTGGGCTTCACTTCNAATCCCTCTAAAAATGCATACATATTNTCNGAGGCATAGCGGGCCATTGTATAAGGNGATTGCATAATGGTGGCTTCNGCTACAGANTGTCGCATTAATTGCTCTTTGAAATCGGGTGTCCCATCTACTCCATAGACGCGAATATCATTGCGGTGGGCATATTCCAAGGCCGCAATGGCTCCCATCGCGCTTGGATCATTGAGACACATGATGAAATCAATATCTGGGGTTTGAGCGAGGATATCTAGCACCACAGGCATAGCGATTTCGGTTTGGCCATCGCTTTCCGCTTCATTAAGAATTTCAAATTGGTCATACTGAGCAATCGTATCTTTGAATCCTTGAATGCGGTCTTGACCACTAATCGTAGAGGAATGCTTAAGGAGAGCAATTTTTCCTCCCTCATATTTTTTAATAAGATCTTTTGCCCATAAAACTCCCGCTTGATAGTTATCGGAATACACTGCACTTACAATTTCCGAGGAAGACTCAATAGGGCAATCAATAACGATTACAGGGATTCCTTGACTCGTCGCTTTTTCAAGACTTTCTGCAATTTGAATCGAATCCACTGGATTCACAAAAATGCCATCCACTTTCATGTTGATGAACTCTTCAATCTGTTGAGCTTGTTTTTCAGGATCCAACATGGGATCTCGTAAAATTAATGAATCCCCTTTACTTTGAATGCTTTTCACTAATTCATTTTGGATGACTGAATAAAATGGATTGTTCATAGTCATATAGGTGACTCCAAATAAACGAGAATTATGATTTCCCACATAGGAATACAAGTCATATACAAAAGCGGAGATGGTAAACATCACAGCAATAAGCATCCATAAAAAAACATCTCTTTTTTCTTTCATGTGAAATTCCTTTCACTCTTTATACCAATTTGTTTTTTGTATAAATGACCATAATCATTTCAAAAGGTGAATAAGGTTAACGAATCCTTCTTTCACCTTAGTCTAACGTAAAATAATAAGATCTGAACCTTACCCCAAATTCTATATTTTTTTATAACTGATGCGACATTCCATTTTTTAAATCCTCTTTCCTCCTTTTTTTATATACATCCCAAGAGTTTTTACAGGAGAAAAGTTATCATTTTCCTTAAATAAACCATTTTTATTCGCCTATTTTGTACATAGAAAGAAAGCCCTTTTTCTTATTAAGAAAAAGCATAAAAGACTAAGCTCTTGAGGATAAAAATATTCAATTTTCTTAAAATAAGAAATCGCAAACGCTTATATTTTTTATTATTTAGTATTATTTAATTTTTTTGCTACTGATCTCTCTTGAATATAAATATCGATAAATATTCTCAAACAAAAAACACGCCTCCTAAATAGGCGTGTTCCTTTCCAAAATATGGAGTTGAATAAACGATTGTAATTTTTAGTCTATCTTCTTACAGCGATACCATCCTTTTTGGGTTTCCGGCTCTAATCGATCAATAAAATCCTGTTTTAAGGCCAAAAAGGTTTGTAAATTTTGAATGACATCAAGTAAAGCTGTTCGTTCTTCTAAATTTTTATCGCTTACTTTGTCCGATAATACTCTCGCCCGTAACAATCGAGCATTTTCTAGTTCTTGATCGGGTCGCTCGCTCTTAGGAAGCGTCTTAATGACCACATCGATAAAGTTTGCCGTAACTTCTATATGAGTTTTATCTTTTTGGGCAATCTTGATATGCCCAAATAAATTGCTCAATACTACGCATTGAGATAGCCGTGTTTCAAAGTATCGAGCAAACCATTGATCACTCGGATCAAAACTATTTTGTTCATAGCGTACTGCCTGATTGATATCATGAGGCAAAGCCGCTTCTAAAGCTTTTAGTTTTTCGACATAAGAATCCTCGATCTGCTCGTTTTGAAGGAGTACTTTAGCATCCTCCAAAACTTGTTGAATTTCCTTTTCAATTTCATGAATTCGTAAATCGAGGCGTTGACGATCACTGATATCAGGCTGAATGAGATTTAAAATCAAGGAAATGGAAATACTCACAAGAAGTAAGCCAAATTCATTTAAAATACCCATCCAAGTGAAATCTTGATTGATTAAAAAGTAAACTCCAATAACCGCATTCACCGAAAGGGTATTTTGCCAACCGAGAATTTCGAGGATAAAAACTTCAATAATTAGAAAAAGCGCATAGGATAAATAGGTCTCCTGAATAAAAGGCATCAGTACTACACAAATTGCGATCGTAAGAATAAAGGAAATCCAGCGTCTAAGAATAAGCCGAACGGTTTCTTTTCGAGTTCCAGCACTCAAAGTTAAAAGTGTAATCGTTCCTGCTGAAGCTGGAGTGGGTAAATTTAAGCCAGCACAAATGAAAATAGCTAAGGCTGAGCCAAATCCAATTTTAATGGCTTGCATTAAATGGATTCGTAAGGCAGAACGATTAAAAATTTTAGGTATCGTAATGTCAGGTCGCTCCTTCCTTTTTTTCTGTATCCATTGGCCTGACCAATAAATCTCATTTTGCACAAGAATTACTATAGACTTTCTTCTCATCCATCGCTTCTACTTATGAAAAAGAGCAAAAGCTTTAAATTCAGTATTTGTTTCTATCTTTAATTCTAAAATTATTGAAAAAGTTTGTTTCCTACAGATCTTTTCTAACCTATACCTGTAGTCTTAATGCATTGATGTCCTAAGACTACCATAAAGTCAAAAAAGAAATGAACGTTTTCACTCGAGGTAAAATTATTCTTTCAAGTAATCAAAAAGTTGGGAAAATAAATCTGACTTTCTTTTCCTTTATAAAAGATAATGTTAAAATAGATAAGCTTCCATGAAATTAAGGAGAATATCCGATATGCGGATGTGGTGAAATGGCAGACACGCTGTCTTCAGGCGGCAGTGGGGTAACCCGTGTGCGTTCGAATCGCATCATCCGCACCATTATGAAAGATCAAACCGAAATCGTTGTGCAACGGTTTCGGTTTTTATTTTTAAAACCCCTAAAAAATAACGTCTATTTGAAATTATTTAATATATGAAATTTTTTTAACCGTATGCAGGAAGAAATCCCCCACTTTAGAAGTGAGGGATGAATTCCGTCGTACCCAAAAGAACAAAAGCCCCAAAATAAAGTCAGTTAAATTACAACAGCGAAAGCATGAAGCAATTAATAAATATATTCTAAATATAGAAACACAACGACAATAGGCGAAAAAAGAGGTGAAAGTCATGGCAAACAAGGCATTCAAATTCATATCCAAACGCAGAACAGCGAATAATGCTTGCCAAAACTTTCGGCTGTGTTCGTTTCATCTATAATCAATTCTGACAAAATCATACGAAGAAACCAAACAAAAACTTAACAACACTCCGGCCCAATATAAAAAGAAATTCGAGTGGCTTAAAGAGGTGGACAGCTTGGCACTTGCCAATGCACAAATGAACTTGCAGAAAGCCTATAATAACTTTTTTAGAAGCCCTAAAGTCGGTTTTCCCAAATTCAAGTCCAAGAAATCTAACCGTCTATACAACAAACTATATCAATGGGAACATTGTGATTGACAACGG
>JAAVAY010000054.1 GCA_014803815.1 Allobaculum sp.
GTTTGTTCTTAGGCGGACGTATTTCCATCTTAGTTGGAGTCTTAGCAGCCGTTTTAACGGTGATCTTTGGCTGCTTAGTCGGCGGATTGGCTGGCTACTATGGCGGCCTGGTTGATAATTTACTCATGCGTTTTGCTGAAATTATTTACTCTTTACCTTTTACACCCATGATCATTGCGGTAGCAGCGACTATGTTATGGGTACCTTCCGATCAAAAAATGTACACTGTCGCTTTATTGATCGGATTGCTTTCTTGGCCTGGCTTAGCACGTTTGGTTCGTGGTCAGATTTTAACCTTACGTGAACAAGAGTTCATGCAAGCGTGTGAAGCGCTTGGTTTTAGCGATTCCTCTAAGATTTGGAAACACTTGATGCCAAACGTCTTCTCTTTAGTCATCGTCAATGCCACTCTTCAAATGGCGGGAGCTATTCTTACAGAAGCGGGTCTTTCCTACTTAGGTATGGGTATTCAACCTCCCCAACCAAGCTGGGGATCGTTGATGAACCTTGGACAAAATGCCCAAGTGTTCCAAAACTATCCATGGCAATGGGCTCCCGCTGGTGTGATGTGCCTTTTGACGGTTGTATCCATTAACTTAATTGGTGAAGGCTTGCGCGATGCCTTTGACCCGAAAGAAATTCAATAGGAGGGCATATGGAAGACAACAAACAAGTTGAAACCGTCAAAGCAGACGACGAAAAACAAACCATTTTGGATGTAGAAAACCTTAAAATCTACTTTCACACCAAAAAAGGCGATTCGCGAGCAGTGGATGGCAATACCTTTAAGATGCGGGAGCGCGAAACCTTAGCGATTGTAGGGGAATCTGGATGTGGAAAATCGGTTACGGCCATGTCCATTCTTGGACTCGTAGCGAAGCCTGGGGAGATCATGCCTGACTCCAAAATTGTCTATACTGGCAATGGCTACAATGTGGATTTGTCTAAGGCAGATGATGCCACCATTCGGAAAGTGCGCGGGAATGAAATCTCCATGATTTTCCAAGAACCGATGACAGCTTTAAATCCCGTTTATACCGTCGGTGATCAAATTGCGGAGAACATTCGCATTCACGAAAACGCTTCGCCAGAAGAATGTCGTGAGCGTACCATTCAGTTATTGAAACAAGTGGGCATTTCTCGACCCGATCAAGTTCTCAATAACTATCCCTTCCAACTCTCTGGGGGAATGTGCCAGCGTGTCATGATCGCTATGGCCTTATCTTGTAATCCAAAACTACTCATCGCCGACGAACCTACAACCGCTTTGGACGTAACGATTCAAGCGCAAATCTTGCAATTGATGAATCAATTGAAAGAGGAGACAGGAACGTCCATCATGTTAATTACCCATGACCTCGGTGTAGTGGCGCAAGTGGCTGATTGGGTCAATGTTATGTATGCTGGAAAAGTCGTTGAAAGCGCTCCAGTGGAGGAATTATTCAAAAATCCAAAACATCCCTATACTACAGGGTTGATGAGTTCGATGCCTTCTCTAGCACAAGAAGGAACCCGTCTCAATGTCATTGAAGGCTCGGTTCCTAACCCTTTATACTTGCCAGAAGGGTGTTATTTTGCTGACCGGTGTACTAAATGTCGAAAAGAGTGCTTGCAAGCGCAACCTCCTGTCATCGATGTTGGCAATGGCCACACGGTGTCTTGCTTCTTATACGATGGAGAAGGCAAGACCGTTCGACCATCCTTTAAGAAGGGAGAAAGCAAATAATGGCCGAAGAAAAAGAAAAAATTCTTGAGGTCAAAGACCTCAAAAAATACTTTCCCCTTGGCAAAGGCAAACTCAAACCCGATAAACCCTATGTCAAAGCGGTGGATGGTATTTCCTTAGACTTATACGAAGGCGAAACTTTAGGCCTTGTTGGAGAATNCGGTTGTGGAAAATCCACTTTAGGCCGTACGATCCTTCGTTTACATGAACCAACTTCTGGAGAAGTGATCTTCAAAGGACAAGATATTTCCAAANTGNNNAAAAAAGAGATGCGTAAGCTTCGCGAAGACATTCAATTTATTTTCCAAGATCCGTATTCCTCCCTGAATCCTCGTATGAATGTCTTCAACATTCTTTCTGAACCATTGATTGCCCATGGCAAATTCAAACGCGGCCCTGAATTAGAAGCTTATGTCAAAGATTTGATGGAAAAATGCGGCTTGCCAAGCTACTATTGCTACCGTTATCCTCATCAATTCTCTGGAGGACAAAGACAGCGCATTGGTATTGCAAGAAGTCTTGCCTTAAGTCCTTCCTTCATCATTTGCGATGAGCCAGTATCAGCTTTGGATGTATCCATTCAATCACAAATCATCAACTTGATGATGGACTTACAAGAAGAACAAAACATCTCCTATATCTTCATTTCCCATGACTTGTCCGTTGTAAAACACATCTCTGATCGCGTTGGAGTCATGTATCTTGGAAGTATGGTGGAGCTTGGCGATAAAGATGAAATTTATGCCAATCCCCAACATCCCTATACAAGAGCCTTGATGGCTGCTATTCCCATTCCAGATCCCGATAAGAGATCGGATATGAAGTTGATTGAAGGGGAAATTCCTTCCAACGTCAATACACCCAAAGGATGCAAATTCCACCCGCGCTGTCCGTTTGCGAAAGATATTTGCAAAACCGAAGTACCTGAAGTCAAAGAGATCAAACCCCGTCACTTCGTGCAATGCCATTTTGCAGGTGAATTTTAATGGATCGCTTTCGTAGCATTGAAGATTCGATTAACGAAGACCACCAAGTCAAACAAGGAAAAGAATCGGAACTCGAAAAGGGCGATTTTCTTGCTCTCATGGAAGCGGCTTGGGCCACCATTGGTAAGACGGCCTTATTGGTCATCGTCTTCTTTGGCCTTGTGATCGCGCTTTTGGTGCTTCTTTGGTTTCACTAATACAAACAAACCCCAAATTCCATCCAGAGGATTTGGGGTTTTTTATGCGAATTGCTTATGAAACGGTGTTGACGGATCTTTTCCTTAGCCAAACAATAAATTTGAGTTCTTTTTTCTTCCTCCTATTGAGAAAGTTAGGAGAAGAAAATTGGCTTGAAAAGGATTTCTTTTTTTGATTTTTAGCGCCTTAAAAAGTCAATCCCTTTGATTATGAAGAAAGGAATAAGGATGAAATTTAGCGAATTTGAATACAAACGGCCCGATTTGGATGCCCTTTTACAAGAAATCGAACAAATAAAACAACAGTTACAAAATGCCACATCGTATGACGCTTTTCTTGCGGCATTCAAGGATTATGATTCACACTTGAAGTCTCTAAACACGATGGCAAACCTGTGTTATATCCGCTATACCATCAATACGGCGGATCCGTTTTATAAGGAAGAGCGAGAATGGTTTAACGAACACAGTCCCATCATCTCTAATGCTCAAGTGGAACTTGTCAAGGCTATTTTAGACTCACCTTGGCGCCAAGAGCTTGAACACGACCTGCCCAAAACGTGGTTTTTGCGCAATGAATTCGATCTGAAAACCATCTCTTCGAAAATCATCGAAGAGATGAAAGAAGAAAATCGGTTGGAAGGCGAATATCAAAAACTCATCGCATCTGCTCAAATCCCCTTTCATGGCAAAACCTATACCCTTGCTGGTCTAGAAGAGCCTATGAATGATCCCGATCGTGCCATCCGTAAAGAAGCGCATCAAGCGTATTGGAACTGGTTTGATGAACACGAAGAGCAAATTGGCCGCATTTATCACGATCTGGTACAAGTGCGCACTAAAATGGCGCAAAAAATGGGCTATGACAACTACATTCCCTTTGGTTATTTGCGCATGGCGCGTATGGATTATGACCAAAATGATGTCGAAGTGTATCGCCAAAACGTCTTAAAAGATGTCGTCCCTGTGTGCCTTGAACTTTATACAAAACAAGCTAAAGCTCATGGCTATGAGGGGTACCAACTTCCCGCTTGGGATGAAAAGGTTGAATTTGTAGAGGGCAATCCGACACCCAAATATGATCCAGACGAAATCGTTCAGCGAGCTCTGACCATGTTTCAAGAATTGTCCCCAGATACAGGCGAGTTTTTCCAAATGATGGTGGATCAAGATCTCTTGGATTTGGTCGCAAAACCTGGTAAAGCCGCAGGTGGCTATTGTACCTCCATTGAAGACTATGGAGTTCCCTTTATTTTTGCTAACTTCAGCAACACTCAACACGATATTGAAACCCTCACTCATGAATCGGGCCACGGTTTTCAAGCCTGGTGTAGCCGAAATATTTTCCCAAGCGAATGCATGTGGGCCACGATGGAAAGTGCGGAGATCAACTCCATGTCTATGGAATTTTTCACTTGGCCTTGGATGCAATACTTCTTTGAAGAGGATGCCGATCGCTATCGCCAAAGTCATCTCGGTGGGGCCGTGAAATTTATTCCTTATGGGGTCTTGGTCGATCACTTCCAACACGAAGTGTATGCCAATCCCGACTGGACTCCTCAAGAACGCATGGCTTGCTGGAGACGGCTAGAAAAACAGTATTTGCCCCAAAAGAATTACCAAGACATCGATTTTTTGNAACGGGGAGGCTGGTGGATGCGCCAGTTGCACATCTTTTTAGACCCCTTCTACTATATTGATTACACCCTCGCCCAAGTGGCAGCCTTGCAATTTTGGAGTCGCATGCAGCATGACGATCCTAAAGCTTTTGCAGACTATCAAGCCATGTGCGAAGCGGGAGGAACCAAACCCTTTAAAGAACTCATTGCTCTTGGCCACTTGAAAGTTCCCTTTGAGAAGGGGTGCTTGCATGAAACCATGGAAGATGTCAAAAATTGGTTTGAAAAACAAGAGTCCAAAGAATAAAGCGCTCTTTAATCGATGTCGAGATGGCCTTTGAGCTTAAATCGTTTCTTCTCTTTTGTTCTGTTTGGGCGAAAATATTGGTATTTTTATGGATTTTTAGGGGATATTTACTTAGGAATTTATTCTAAAAATTGGTATGGTATTTGAAATGGAATAAGGTATATTTTGAACCAATAAAGATAAAAATCAAACGATTTTCTGCTTTATAAAGAGACTTATACATTTAAGGTCTTTCCTTTATTAAATCTCTCTCCCTTTAGATAAGACAAGTGGGATACTTTCTTTCCCTATTTATATGGGAAATTTTTCAAAAAAATCTTTAGGAAAGATTGATTTTTTTGTCTTTGATCCCGATTATAGAACTAACATTCATTTTGAATGGTTTGTAGGTTTGTACAAAGATTTTAGACAAAGGCCTATTCATCCAAGAAAAGACCCTTTCGCTTTTCTTGGTGTCGAGAGAACAAACAAGAAGGGAATATTTTCCGGACATACGGGACGATCAGGAGGAAAAGAAATGAAAAAACTTTGTGCTCTATCCTCTGCTCTTGTTTTGAGTCTACTGATGACTGCACCAGTCATGGCCCAAGAAGATGTGCTTGCGCCCCGCAGCGCGGAGCTCATTGAAGAGGGGACTCAAAATGAGAGTGGTGGTGTTTTATTAATCGATGGCGATCCAAATACTCCGCAAACGGTTCAACAGCCCGATGCGATTGGCTTGTATCGTCTGTACAATGAAAATTCCGGTGAACATTTTTACACCGCCGATATAAATGAAGCCAATACTTTAATCAGCTACGGTTGGTTGCCTGAAGGAATTGGCTGGTATGCCCCTAAATCTTCACAATATCCAGTGTATCGACTTTATAACCCTGTGGCAGGCGATCACCATTACACCCGCGATCCCATGGAACGTTCGGCTTTGATTCAAATGGGTTGGAAAGACGAAGAAATTGCGTGGTATTCGGCTGGACCCGATGGAAAAGCGGTATATCGTCAATACAACCCTTATGCCGACTCGGGTAGTCACAACTACACCTTGGATGCGAATGAAAACCAAGAACTCATTAAAATGGGTTGGAAGGGAGAAGATATTGGTTGGTATGCTGTCAATGCCGCTTGTCCTCCCGAAAACAACATGCGTGAACTTGAAAGCTTAGTAAAACAATACCAAGCGCTTTTAAACGTCGATCGTTCTTCCAATGGAGCGCTTGATGGCTTGCGCGATCAAGGTATGCGCATTGCCTCCATTCTTGGTTCCTTTAGCAATCAATTTGAAAACCGCTACTTTGTTTTCCAAAACGGAAAACTCGTGGGGAATTCAGATCCCGGCCAAAAATCCATCACCCTTCAAGGCGTGGGCGCTGGGGATGTGATGATTATCCAACCGAGAGAAAAGAAAGTGCAATTGGCCAGTCAAATTGCGGATGGTAAATTGCAAGGCCAAGGCATCTTCTTTAGAACCACGGGAGGAAGCACGAAAGTACAAGCTGCTTCTGGAAACGTCGGCAATGGTGCCTTGCAAGGGGAAGTCGCAAGCTATGTATATATGGAAGAGCCCGAAAATGACTATGAAGAATACTCCTCTGGTCCTGCTTATGACAACTTGATGAACGGAGTGATTCGTAAGCATACTCATTACTTCCGTACGAGTTCCGCGCGCTTAAAAGAATTTGACTGGACTCTTGAAGTGGAAAAGGGAAAAGCCAAATACGAAAAAATTGGTGATTACTACTACGTTTGTCGTACCCCAGCGGTGAATGTTTACTACAGTTACATTCCAGAAAACCTCTCTTTCTGGCCCATTGGCGGATAAGCCCTAGGTCCCTCAAGAAAGAAAGAGAAATGGGCAGTCCAGTTTGGGCTGCCCATTTTCTTTTCAAAAACAAAAGAGAAAGTAAGAAAAAGTTTGGAAGGGAGGCCGACATGGAACAAACCTCATTGTTTGATGATTTTGTAGAAGAGAAAAAGCCCATCCAGGAGATGTATCGTCCGCTTGCTGATCGCATGCGACCAGAAAGCTTAGAGGAGTATGTGGGGCAATCGCATTTGATCTTTCCTGGCTCCTTGTTGTGGAATTTGATCAAAAAGGATGTCGTGCCCTCGATGATTTTTTGGGGTCCACCAGGAGTAGGCAAAACGACTTTAGCTAGCATCATTGCCAACCAAACCCAAAGCCGCTTTATTCCCTTTTCGGCGGTACAAAGTGGGGTCAAAGAGATCAAAGCCGTCATGGCCCAAGCTGAAGCCGATCGACGCTTAGGCAAGAAAACCATCGTATTTGTCGATGAGATTCATCGTTTCAACAAAGCCCAACAAGATGCCTTTTTACCTTATGTTGAAAAGGGNNGNATCGTGCTTATTGGNGCGACCACCGAAAATCCAAGCTTTGAAGTCAACTCTGCTTTGTTATCACGCTGCAAAGTGTTCGTCCTCAAAGCCTTAGATGATGCGGCTATCGAAGCGCTCTTACAAACAGCGCTTCATTCACCCAAAGGGTATGGGACTTATCCAATCGATATTTCTTTGGAACATCTCCAAGCCATTGCTCACTATGCCCATGGCGATGCACGTTTAGCTCTTAACACTTTAGAAATCATCTTGTCCAATTCCAATGATGACATCCATGGTCTGCATGTAGATGAAGATATCGTGAAACAAGTCTTAGGCAAACGAACCTTAGTGTATGACAAAAAAGGAGATGGGCATTACGATACGATTTCTGCCTTGCACAAATCGATGCGCAATTCGGATGTCCAAGCGTGCCTGTATTGGTTAGCTCGTATGATTGAAGGAGGAGAAGATCCCCTTTATATCGCCAGACGCTTAGTTCGTATGGCGAGTGAAGATGTAGGGATGGCCGATTCGAGAGCACTTGAAATTTGCATTGCGGCCTATCAAGCCTGTATGTATTTAGGACTTCCTGAATGCAACGTCCATTTGGCTCATGCCGTTTCCTACTTGGCTCTTGCTCCCAAAAGCAATGCCTTAGAAGTAGCGTATATGGCCGCCAAACGAGATGCGATGGATACTTTAGAAGAACCCATTCCCTTGCATCTGCGCANTGCTCCCACGGCTTTGATGAAAGAGCTTGGCTATGGAAAAAATTATGAATACAGCCACGATTACCAAGGACATATGACCGATATGCCTTGTTTACCAGAAAAACTGCAGGGAAGACGCTATTATATTCCAAGCCAACAAGGTTCGGAAATCAAAGTCACCCGTCGCATGGAGGATATTGAACAAACTAAAGTGGCTCTAGCCAAAGCGCGTCAACAAGGACACGCTTTAAAGAAAGAAAAGAAGTAAGAAACGAAAAGTGCAATCAAAACGAAAAAAGGAAAACGCCCAAGCGTTTTTCTCAAACAAGTTTTCAGATGCTTGAGTTTAACAATAGAAACGGAGATGGAGACGTGTCTTGTATCCATTTTACACTGCAATCGCTTGCCGATACCCAATCCCTAGCCAAGACCATGGCGAATGAGTTAGAAGGACAAACGATGACCATTACCCTAGATGGCGATCTAGGGGCGGGGAAAACCGCTTGGACGCGTTTTTTTGGCCAAAATCTTGGCATCAAACGCACCATCAATTCCCCAACTTTTACCATCATGAAATCGTATAAAACCGCCAAGGGCACTCCTCTTTTTCACATGGATGCCTATCGCTTAGAAGGAGCCCACCAAGATTTAGGGTTTGAAGAGTGTTTTGAAGAGGGCTTATGTGTAGTGGAATGGGCCCAATACATGGAAGACCAAATTCCTAGCGATCATTTAGCGATGTCTTTTGTCGAAACTGGCGAAACTAGTCGCGATGTGACTCTTCAATCCACGGGACCAAAAAGTGAAGCTTTGCTTCAAGAGTTCTTGATCGATTTCCCCTTTTCAAAGGAGGTCTTATCATGAAGACGCTTGTACTCGATACGGCTTGGAAAAATTTAGTGATCGCCTTATTTGAAGACGATCACTTGCTCGCTGGCTATGCTAAAGAAGCTTTTAAGCGGCAATCCGAAACGCTTTTTGTCGAACTCAAAGAGGTCTTAAACCAAGCCGGCTGTGCTTTAAAAGACATCGATCAAGTAATTGTAACGAGTGGTCCAGGCTCTTATACAGGACTGCGCATGGCTTTGACCACCGCTAAAATTTTAGGCACTCAAGCTCCTATTCGTGTGG
>JAAVAY010000055.1 GCA_014803815.1 Allobaculum sp.
CGATACCCAAAATCAAAAACCAACCCGTGATCTTGGATTTTCATCCAGTAAGCTGTCCCCAAACTTTACAAATTGGCGATCTCAAAGTTTTAACCATTCCTACCTCTCATGATTCGGGGCCAAGTATGGGGTTTGTCATCAGCCATCAAGAAGAAAAGCTCGTCTACATTACCGATACGGGCTATTTGCCTGCGGATGTGTTTCCCTTATTGCGTGATGCAGACTACTATATCTTTGAAAGCAATCACGATCTCGAAATGTTGAATCAAACCAATCGTCCTTTTTGGTTAAAGGCTCGCATCGCTTCTGATACTGGCCATTTATGCAATCAAGATGCGGCACGCTTGTTATCGCATTTTGTCACTTCTCGTACCAAGTCCATCATCCTCGCCCATCTTTCCGAAGAAGCCAATAGCCCTGAGTTGGCCCTTCAAGCTTTGGAAGATCGCTTTGAAGCGTGTGGGATCAATCTTTCGACCATTCATGTAGAAGTTGCTTTTCAATGGACTCCCATTCGAATTGGCTCTCTTTCTTCTTTTTCCTCTCAAGAAGTATCGATTCCTCTAAGAGCTAAAGGTTCTAAAGTGACTTCGATCCTTTAAATTTTCTCTAATTTTGGGATTTTCTTGGTTTTCGAGCGGGTTTTTGGGCATTCGAAAATGGCTCATTTCCCTTAAGGTGTACTGTATAATTAAAGAATGACCCTATATTAAGGGAATTAGGTAAATTTATGGATCAAAAAACGGTTAGTATTATTGGTAAAATCGCAACAGTATGTTCAATTTTGATGTATGTATCTTACATCGCTCAAATTCAACAAAACTTAAGTGGTCACAAAGGAGCCTTCTTACAACCCTTTGTCGCCTGCATCAACTGTATTTTCTGGACAATTTATGGCTTTTACTCCAAACCAAAATCATGGCCTTTAATTTGGGCAAACGTGCCTGGTATCATTCTTGCAGCCATTACCGCTGTAACGTGTGTGGCTTTCTAAACTTATGGCCTTTCCAGATCTTCGCCTAAAAACGAAGATTTTTTTATGAACTTTAGGAGTTAGCCAAGAAGGCTTTTACATCGTAGTCAAAAAATCCTTCATCATCTTCCAAATACAAGCAATACCGAGGAGCTCCATCTTCATCCAAAGGTCCATAGTGCATCCACAATTCCCCATATTGATCGGCAATTTTCAAGATATCGCTTAAACATTGGACAAAGAAATACCGATCAAAATAATGTGTTCCCCAAGCTGCCCAGATTTTGTGATTGGGGTATTTAGACAAGACTTCCGCGATAACTTTGTTGTTTTCCTCGATCCAAGCGGGATTGGCGATGTGATCGAGTTCATCTATATGAGTAGCTCGCTGAGGATAGAGACAAAGAACGATCCACGAATCGTAACCATACGCCTTAGCAATATGCCGAATCGTTCCTAAGGTAGGGGTGGTAGTAGTCGGAGAGCCAATTGAAGGATTGATACTCATCACGATAAGGGGATTTTCTCCCTGTGTTCCTAACACATAACGGGCCTGATTATCGGCACTCGTTTGATAGAGCCAATTTTCCATGTGATTTCCTTTCTCAAGAAAGCGGTTCTTCTTTATGCATCATATCCTTAAATTCCTTGTTGCTACTTTTAGGCGCTCTTTTTCTTCGCTTTCAAATTTTCTTGTGTTCGTTCTCTTTGTTTTCTAATTGGTTCATAATGAAAGGGATTCAATAAAGTTTGATTAAAAAGGAAAGAGTGAAAAAAATGAAGGGAACGTATTTTTTAGGAGCCCAATCTTCCCCAAAATTTGAAGTACGGGAATTGGAAAACCCAGATTTAGGCAAAGACGATGTCTTGATCAAAAACAAAGCCTGTGGTGTTTGTGGAACCGATGTACACATCATGTTGGGTGAAAAAGGATCGGCAGAAGTTATTCCACCTGTAGTTTTAGGCCATGAGTATGCTGGGATTGTCGAAGCAATTGGCAGTGATGTTAAAAATGTGAAAGTCGGCGATCATGTGTGCATTGATCCCAACATCTATTGTAACGAATGTGACGCGTGTCGTATGGGTAAGAAACAAAACTGTGAAAATCTTAAAGCTATAGGTGTGACGCGCAATGGTGGATTTGCAGAGTACTCCATTGTTCCAGCTACCCAATGTTTTAAAATCAAAGACGATGTTCCGTTTGAATGGGCCGCTATGGCTGAGCCTCTAGCCTGTGTCTTGCACGGAATTGATTTAGCAGATATTCATCCAGGACAGAGTGTTTTAATTATTGGAGGCGGCGCAATCGGCCTTTTAATGGCTCAAGTGGCCAAGCTGTCGGGAGCAAGCAGTGTAGTGGTTTCTGAACCAGTGGCTAAGCGTCGAGAGATTGCTTTACAAGTGGGAGTGGATGGAGTAGTGGATCCGCTAAGTGAAAGCATTGAAGAGGCTCTAGAAAAAGTCAGTGGTCGTAAGAAAGCGGATGTGGTCATTGAATGTATCGGCAAACCAGCCACCATTCGTCAAGCTTTTGATATGGCTGGCTTTAGTGGACAAATTATCCTTTTTGGCGTACCAGCCCCAGAAGCAACCGTAGAGCTTCCTTTATTTGATGTCTACAAAAAAGAACTTCACATTACAGGTAGCATGATCAATCCCGATACTCACCAACGGGCTGTGAACTTAATCAATGCGGGTCGTATTCAAATTGAACCGCTTATTACACATATCTATCCCTTAGATCAGCTTGAAGAGGCTATCCATTCGCAAATGGGAACCGATTCTTTAAAAGTCATTGTCAAAGGGAAATTAAGCAATTAAAGCTAAGGTAGCCAATCTGGCTACTTTTTTCTTTCTTAATCTCCTTTCCAAATTTTATTTGGCTTTTTTCTTTGGGCTTTCTTTTTCCTTTCTCACTTATAACCAAGTGTTAGATCTGGATCTACGAAGGGAAATTATATGCTCAAAGACAAGGAACCAGCCATTTTATCTCAGCTTCTCTCCATTACCGATCACATCTCGCATTATGATGCCTCCTCTAAGCGCCTTTTATCCCACAAATCTATTTTGGCGTTCATCTTGAAAGCTTGTATTCCAGCCTATAAAGAAGTTTCAATTAAAGATATTGCCCAAAAATACATCGAAGGCACTCCGCAGATTTCTAGCGTTCCTGTTTTTCCTGATCAGGAAGGCGCTTTAATCAAAGGGGATACTACCGAAGACAAAACACTTTACGAAGGTACTCGTCATTATGATATCCGCTTTTCCGCTTATCTTCCTGCCAGCCAAGTTCCTATTCCTATTTTGGTTAACCTCGAAAACCAAATCTCTTTTTCGCCAGGCTACCCAGTCATCATGCGTGCCTTGTATTATGGTGCTAGAATGATCTCTTCCCAATATGGTAAGGAATTTACCTATTCACATTATGAAAAGATCAAGCCAGTCTATTCCATTTGGATTTTTCCTCAGCCTCCAAAAGCGTTTGAGAACAGTTTAACGGAGTTTTTAATTGACCAACGGCATGTAGAGGGTCAAAAGATTCCTGATTTGCCGCAAAGAGATTTGATGAGAATCATTTTTATTGGATTAGGTGATCTAGAGCATGGTGAACAAGGAAGTATTTGGCGGATGCTTGGAACTCTTTTAAGCACTAAAATGAACGTAGACACAAAGCGTACCATTTTAGAAGGAGAATATGGACTGGAAATGACGCACGAAATAGAAAAAGAGGTGAGAGAAATGAGCAGTCTAGGCCAAGGAGTTTTTGAACAAGGATTAGCTCAAGGCCGAATAGAGGGTCGAGCAGAAGGCCACGCAGAAGGTCAAATGGAAGAACAAGCTAAGATGGTGAGTAAGATTATGGAAAAAATGAACTTCAATCTTACTCAAGCCCTTCACTTTTTAGATATTCCTGAAGATCAATACGAAATTCATCGTGAACTCTTAAAGAATAAATCTTAGATTTCTAGCTCAATTTTAGTTTTTTCGCTTTTCCCTCTGTTTCTCTATTTTAGAGACTAAAAAGCGCTTTAGGTAAACCGGTAGGTTAGAAATCACACTTGAACAAGTGATCTAGGCCAAAGTAGAAAAGGGATGACTCAAGGACAAAGGTAAAGCATTAGATTGGTCTTTTCCTCCAAAACTAAATGCCTTTTCTAAAACTCAAAAAGGACGTAGAGCAGATGTGGAACTGTTCTACGTCCTTTTTCTATTTTTGGTTGATATAGGCCTTGATTTGGCTTAAATCCAAGGAAGGATATTGTTTTAAAAATCCATATAGCTCTTTGGCCATTTTTTTGGCACCTTTTGGATCAGCCGATTCCAAATTTAAAGGCAATAAGTTTTCGTGTAAGGAAAGCCGTAAAAGAGCAAAGCCATTGCCGTGTTCCGTATCAAATTGGATGCGGGCTCCTTCATAGTTGGGTTCAACAAGCGTAATATACTTGGATTCTTTGGCAAAGTTTTTCAGATCTTCAATGACTTGGCGACCATATTCTTGAAAGGCCTTCTCATTGATTTTAAAGCGTAACTCTTTTTCATCTTTTGGGTGGGCTAGATCACGAATCAAGTCTCCAATGGAATTGGAAGCCGCTTCAATGATGATGCGCGAAGCCAAATACGCTCCATCATCTAAGAAATAATTGTCTTTAAAGGCGGCGTGGCCACTGGTTTCAATGGCCAGTTCGGCATCGATGCCTTCGTCATTGAGGCGTTTGGCCTCATTGATGACGTTTTTATAACCACGTTTGTAGCGATGTTGGTGAATTCCCTTTTTCTCTAAAAACTCACCGAGTTCATTGGACGTGACAGAATCCGTTACCACCGTCATACCAGGATGATGTTTGGCTGCCAAAACGGAAGCTAAAGCCACGATATCGTTGCGGCCAATTGGATTTCCTTGTCCATCCACGGCGCTTGAGCGATCTACATCTGTATCAAAAATAATCCCTAAATCGGCGTTAGAATCTTTTACAGCTTGGACCAAAGCAGCCATTGCTTCTGGATCTTCTGGATTGGGAATGTGATTGGGAAAGTTTCCATCGGGATCTAAAAATTGGCTTCCTTTAGTGTTAGCCCCAAGGGGTTGTAAGACTTGTTCTACGAAAAAGCCACCTGCTCCATTGCCTGCATCCACCACGACATGCAAGTCTTCTAGAGGCAAATCAGGATTTTTGGCTTCCACTTTTTCCGAAATGACATTGCGCAAATGCTCAGCATATACACTCATTAAATCCGACTTAGTAATGGAGCCACCGGTACGATGGGAGAAGCGCTCCTTTTCGGCGATCTCAATGAGTTCTTTGATGTCTTGGGAATCCAAGCCTCCCCCTTTATAAAAAAACTTCATTCCATTGCGATTGGCTGGCATATGACTCGCGGTCAACATGATGGACCCATCCGCATCAAAATCATCAAAAACAGTCGCCATGAACATCGCAGGCGTACTAGAAAGGCCAGTATCGAATACATCGGCCCCATCAAAAACCAATCCATCCATCGCAGCATTGGCTAACTTTTGGCCCGATAAACGGGAGTCTCGACCTACCGCAATGGTCATATCTTGCTTACCCGTTTTTTGACGGAGCCAAGCCACAAAGGCACGAGCTAAAGCTTTTATCTCTTCGGAAGTTAAATTTACAGGTTCATCGGGATTTAAATCCAAGGCTATCCCGCGGATATCACTGCCATTTTGGAGTTCTTTTAAATTCATTAGATACACTCCCTTCTTTTTTTATTCTTTGCAGATCAATTTTCGATCTTTTTAGCTTGAAGTGGGAAAATTTTGAACTAAATTTTTCAATCAAAAATCCCGCATTCGACAAGAATCCGGGAAATTTGGCTAAAGTATAGACTATTCGACAATTTTGAATTGACGCCAAGAAGTCAGGTTATCTAAAAGGCCAAGCTCTTCTTCAGGAATATAGCCGATGACATTTTTACGAGGGTCGGCAGGCATATCTTTTAAGATGATGTGCAATTCCCCTTTGTAGCGACCATAGCCATCGTTGAAGATAACCACATCCCCCCGTTTTAAAGCGCGATTATTTTCCGGCTTAATGGTTTCATTGGCATAAGTCACGCGAGGCCAAGTACTGCGGGCGGAGTAATCGCTCCGATCGCCGCGCACATTGTGTTCATGCTCATACAAAACCTTGCGCTCACTCTCCTGCAATTCTTTTTCTAAGACGGGTTTGATGTTGACTTTTCCCGGAGTCAATTTGGCAATCTCAATGAGTTCCTCTTCAGTTGGATAACAATTAGCAATGATGATATCATCCACATCTTCTTCAGCCATCATTAAGCGAGCTTGGGCATCGAGAGGAAGATCGCGATGGTCTTCAAGGGTACATAATCCTTCGTTGAGAGGCCAAGGACCAAAGTTTTCGGGATCGTTTTTTCCGATGAAAGCCGCAATGGGTAAGTTATTCTTTTTGATCTCTTTGTTGCATTGACGGAAGAAATCCATTCCTAAACCAGAATAGCGTTGTGGATAAAAGTTGTGGCACGTCACGAGTTTATCGCGATTGGGGTGATTGCTACAGATGTTAGTGATATTGCGATTGCCCATGCTCGCATTGATCTCAATTTTGAGCCCTTGGGGATTATAAGTCATTGTAGCTTCTTTTAAGCCATCAAATCCTTCGTCTAAACGAATGCCATCCGCATGGAGATCTTTAAAAAACTGCAAGTCATTCCATTCCACCCCTAAATGCTTCAAAACCGCAGGGGAGACATCTAAAAACACCTCCATGCCTTTTTCATGGGCATAATCATTCATTTGTCGAAATTCGTCTTTAATTTCTTCCGCATTTTTGTCTTGGACACTTAAAAGACAAGAAAAGATGCGACTAAAGCCATAGCGGCTTGCCATATCAATGTAGTTTTTGATGTTTTCAAGAGAATCGTGTTCGGGATACACCGAAATTCCTAATCTGGCCATAAATTTCTCCTTGATGTTTTAAGCCGCATATCCATGTCTTTCTCTTTCCTCCTTTTTACCTACGCAGTATAGACAAAAATAAAAAAAGAGAAGAGAAATAACTAAATCCTATAGAAAGCTTATACGGCTTTTCTTTATTGTGCCATAGAGTTATGTATTATCCTTGTCCTAGACTTCCCATAAAGAAAGGAAATTTTTATTTGGAATCTTAAAAACAATAAAAAAACAGAGGAGATAAAAATCTCGCTCTGCCTTTTAAAATAAACATAAAAAACAAGCCTAAGTCTAGTTCTTTTATTTCTAGACAGCGTTTCAAGCCTTCGACTAGAAAGATTCTTGTTTTTTTAAATCGTACAAATTGAAAAACCTTTTTAGATCCGTCTAAAACTTATTGTGATTTTGGATGTCGATTTTTAAGCCTTTCGAAATTTTTCTTTGTCACATCCCAAAGAGTCCAAGATCGATACATGCGATCATGTGGAATGTATTCTCCGATATAGTGAAGCAATTTCTTGGGTTCCTTGGCCGCAAACATAAAGGTTCCATCTTTTTTGGTTCGAATTCCAATACGGGGGATCCACTTTCCCTTAAATAAAACCGATGCTAAAACCACATCCACTTCATTCCAAGGAATTTGAATAAACTTTTGTACATTGCGATCAGAGTAAAATTCCAATCCCACATCTCCCACCATTAACTGGCCATATTCATCGAACCCCTGAAAAGAAGTCGCTTTCGTTACAAAATCTGCTTTATGATTAATGGACTGTACCATAATCGAATCCTTTCTCTTTATCTTTCTTAAATACCTTAAATCTTACCTTATTTTCGGCCTAGATAAGTAAAGTTTAGAGCGAATACATTTTATAGACTGCATCTAAAAAAAGCCACGAGTGGCAAGTGCTACTGGTGTCTTTTTTCTTTTAAGACTTTATTTCC
>JAAVAY010000056.1 GCA_014803815.1 Allobaculum sp.
TCACCAAGTAGGAAACCGCAGGGGTAGGGCACACGCCCAATAAGTACACATCGGCTCCTGTACTGACCGCCCCAGCAGCCAATCCCAGTTCAAACATCGAACCTGAAAGCCGTGTATCCCGACCAATTAAAATTTTGGCATGTGCTTTGTGTTGAGAATAATACCAGCCTAGCCACTGTCCAATGCATACAGCCATATCCAAGGTCAATTGCTCATTGGCTCGTCCTCTTACTCCATCGGTTCCAAAATATTTTCCCATTAAAATCCTTCTTTCTACAAAGGACGAAGCTTCATGGCTTCGCCTCGTTTATCTTCAACTTTCTCAATAAAAAAAATCTCTGCCCTAAGAAGAACGGCGAAATGCGCCGTTCTTGGACGGTGCAGAGAAACAAAGAAAAGCTCTACGATTGTTGAGGGCCTTGTACAGCATTGGATTTCTCTGTACTAGAAAATGTAATCAATCCCTCTTCTGTTGTGGAGATGGCTTTGGGTTCAGCCGTGGTTTCATTGGCCATCGTGACTGTGGCTTGAACAGTTTGGGGGGTCATGGTGACAATGACTTGATGACCTGAGCTATCATAGGCGACTAATGGCACTTCGGCACTAAAGCCTCCATCATGACCGGAGGTATCCACAATGGCTCGCACAGCACGAATCGTATTGAGTTTATCGCGCGTAGCCCGTACCGTCACCGAACGTAAGGAAAGGGTAGGCTTATTGTAGGCGTTGATCGATTGACCCGTTCCCACAATCAAATCCGGCGTAATGAAGAAGGTCTTGGAATACTTCTTAGCCAAGGTCACTTGCACTGTAGCTGGGGTGACACGTACGGTTAAGCCCGTAGGCAAACCCGAAGCATCCAAAGCCACGGTACTCGTTCCTTCTCCAAGATTGCGTAAATCCGCCGTTACGCCCGCACGATTTTGCGTGCGTACCAATTGGATGTCAGCCGTATCGCCTTCTACAGTGATATCGGCTGTATTGGGCACTCCTGAGACTTCATAGGTGTTTTCATCCACTAAAATTTCCACAGGAACGGCGGCTAAATTGAGAGTTACCGCGCCGGTGTTGAACAAACGAAACGATAAGTCTTGGTAATTTGTGGAGATACAAAGCGAGATCGCCACAATGCCTGTGGCGATAAAGGTGGCCTTATCGTTATAGATCACTTTATCGAAGAGCTTGGAAACGCGATTGGCGAAACGGCCAAGAACTTGCGTACAGTTGGTATACCATTTTTGAAACCAGCTCGGTTCCTTATTGTCCATGGGTGGTCTCCTCCTTTTTGGATGTGTCCTTCACTTGATTCTCGCTATTTTGGGTTTCAAGTAAGTTGACCACGGACAAGGGCTTGACGCGATCGTCTTTTTTTTCGGTGGCTCCCTCTTTTCGCGTACGAGACAACGTATTGGAAAAATTGCTCGAAAACGTGCGGGCTGTATTGATCATTGGTTGAATCACCGATCCTGGACGATGTTGATCTTCGACCACTAGGCGACTTTTTAAATACCGCTGCAAACTTTCAGGGGTATATTGGGTCAGCATCCCCTTTTGAGCCACAGATATATTTCCTGTTTCTTCCGAAACCACAAGCGTAATGGCATCACTCACTTCCGAAATACCTACTGCCGCCCGATGTCTAGCTCCATATTTAGTGGGCAAGTCTTTAGCAGTCGAAGGGAAATAGGCCGCTGCACATTCGATTTTGTCGCCTTGGATGATGACGGCACCATCATGCATCGGCGTTCCATATTGAAAGATGGTTTCAAGTAGTTCACTTGTGACATCTGAATCCATCGCAATTCCCGTTTTGGCGTAGTCTTCTAACGATTGCCCCATTTCAAGCGAAATCAAAGCCCCCGTTTTGGTTTTGGACATATCGCTGACCGCTTTTACGAGTTCATTGACCAATTTATCCATCCGTTCAGCGGGTAAGTCAGGAACATAGGATGAATTGGTCTTGCCCATTTTTTCTAGCATAGTGCGAATTTCTGGTTGCAAGACAATTAACACCACAATCATGCCCCAGCTCAAGACGAATTCGAGCATCGAACTGACGGTTTTTAAATGCAACAAATCAGCAAAGATCTTAAACATCAAAAGAACCAAAATTCCTTTAACGATTTGAATGGTGCGCGTATTATTCCGCACAATCCGAATCCCCGCATAAAACAAGGACCAAAGCACGATGATGTCCAAAATCAGCCGGAGAATCAATTCAAGATCCGACCAGCTCATTTTGCACTCCTTCTTTCTGTGAATAAGCCCTGAAAGGCTTGCATGAATTTATTGAGCAAGGGCAAATTCCACAAAGCTTTCTACACTTGGAAAGTCATGCGTCGCGACCACTTTGACTTCACTTGGCGCAAGAGAAATGGCTGCGCTGTTTTCAAAGGCTTCGAGCATTGGAATATCATTATGGGAGTCGCCCATACAAAAGGTTTGATCATCATCACTTTCGCAATATGCTTGGACAAAATCTAATCCTGTCGCTTTGGAAATGCCGTGAGGCACGATATCGACCACAAAATTGTTGGGATAAGCAGTTACATTACTTCCAAAATAATGATTGATTTTATGGGCTAATTCCAAGGCCGCTTCAGGGGTGGAACAGGAGAAGACGATTTGAGCATAGCTTCCAAGGGCAATGATTTCGTCTTCACTCCAATCGTCCTGTAAATGGGCGTAATGATGATCGGGTAAATTGGGATGAACCGTCACTTTATGGCGGGTAAGTCCATCATTGACTGTATAAGAAGCCACTTCTGGCAATTCATGAGTGGCATACATTAAATCCACTGCTGTGAGGGTATCGAGTGTGGAGGAATACAATACATTTCCCTGGGCATCAAACACCATTCCTCCATTGTTGGTAATGTAATAATCAACAGGAATATCAAACTCCTTGAGTTTTTCTGTTACTGAAGCTTTCGAACGGCCGGTTACAATCGCAAATTTATGACCTGCCGCACGCCAAGCTTTGATGGCTTCCACATCGGATTCCAAAACGTTTCCACCAAAATCAAGCGTTCCGTCATAATCAGTCGCAAGTAATTTCATAAAACTCCTCTTCTCTCCCTTCATTGAACCAGACGATTCGTCTTTTAAGAAGGGATTCTCTTTTGTCGTGTAGAATAGCATTCACGCTTATCTTACCTTGAAACAAGGTAGGAAGGAATCTTCCATCTAAAGAAAAATCATCCAAGTCTTTCTCCTTTCGTTTACTTGTCGCCATTTTATAGGGATAAGAAACGCTTCTGAGCCTCTTTGTTTTTGTTTCTTGATTGAATAGGGATAAAAAATAAGTAGGATAAAAACGAAACCAGCTAAACAAAAAAGAAAATAGGAAAAAGAAAAGATGAACCGAATTTTATTCGTTTGCCATGGAAACATTTGTCGCTCCGTCATGGCGCAATGGATCATGCAAGATCTTATTGACAAAAATGGTTTAGGCGACCGCTTTGAAACCGATAGCGCCGCGGTATCAAGCGAAGAAACGGGAAATACCATCTATCCAAAAGCGCGTAGGAAACTGCAAGAAAAGCATGTCCCCATTGGAAAACATTATGCCCGTCGCATCCATTCGAGCGATTACCAGACTTTTGACGAAATCTATTTGATGGATGAGTCGAATGCGCGCCTAATCCGACGCATTTTACCTCACGATCCTCAAGAAAAGATTCAGTTCTTATTAAATGATGAGGAAATCGATGATCCTTGGTATACTCAAGATTTTGAAACCGCCTTTCAACAAATTCAGTGTGGATGCATCAAGCGGTTAGAAGAACTTTCTCATCAACCAATTCACCTTTAAAAAAAGCTTGAACGTCATCAAGACGCGTTCAAGCCTTTTTTCGATTGAAGCTTAGAAACATTCGGTTCTAAAGGTTCACTAGAAGGAGAAGTGGACTCTTGACTATCATGACGCACTCTTAAGCCAAGTTTGCGCTTTTGGGAGCGAGAAAGAGGCACGCGCAGTTTATGATTGAGCTCCACTTCGTCTTTATAAATTCCTGTTAAGTATTTGGCATTGACCAAATAGGAGATATGCACGCGCAAAAAGCCGTATTTGCTAAAGAGATCATCTAAGTCCGTAAGACTCAACCGCCGAAAAAATTCGCCCTTACGCGTATAAAAATGGACATTTTTTCCAATCTTCTCCAAGTAGTAAATGTCTTCAATGGGAATATCGATGCGTACTCCTTGATAGATGAGGGAGTAGCATTCCTGTTGATTCGCTTGAGCTTTGAGTTCCGTTTCAATGCGTCCAAGTTCTTGACGTAAGGCAGATTTATCGAGGTATAAAACTCGCCGTCTTGTTTCTTGCACCGTTTTGGTCTTGGGATCTTGGCACAAGTAAATGATTAAAGAGGAAGGGTTGTCGTGTACAAACACACTTTCAAAGCGAGGGGTTTGAAACACTTCATCAAAAAAGAAGATTTGATATGTCTCCTCTTTCATGGCTTTGACCAATTCGGAAGCCTTGTAGAAATGGCGAAAGGTCCAGTCCAGATTAGAAAAATAATTCGCTAAAACAAACGCAATTTCTTTGGTTTCTCGTTCATGTTCCAAAATGGCAACTTTAATCATAAAAAACTCCTTTGAAATGAAAATGGGAAAAATCCCTTGTTTTTTAGTATAACAAAGAAAAGCTACCTTATTTTATTCGTCTTCTTATCAAAAAACTGATGGTAAAAAAAAGCCAGCTTATTGGAAAACAAACTGGCTAAACGTTTTAGACTATTTCGCGGCGAATATCCGCTCCAAGGGCTTTGAGCTTTCCATCGAGATTATCGTATCCACGATCGATGTGATGGATTCCATGAATCTCTGTTTCTCCTTCCGCCATCAAAGCAGCGACCACTAAGCCCGCTCCGCAGCGCAAATCACTAGCGGTCACTACAGCTCCATAAAGAGGCGTAGGACCATACACATGGGCCATAGAGCTATCCACATCAATGTGAGCGCCCATGCGATTGAGTTCAGGGCAGTGTTTGAAGCGTTCCACATAAATGCTTTCCTTCACTCTTGACTCCCCTTGGGCACGAGTAAGCAAAGGCGTAAAGGGCTGTTGCACGTCAGTGGCAAAACCAGGATACGCTTTAGTGGTGATATCGGTGTGATTGAGCAATTTGGAGTGGTCATTGTTGTAAACGTGGATGGAATCGGAAGTGGTATCCATATTAATGCCAAGCTCTTCAAGCTTATACGTAATGGCTTCTAAGTGCTTGGGGATGACATTGTGAATCCAAATGTCTTCTCCTGCGGCCGCGGCAATCAACATATAGGTCGCCGCTTCGATGCGATCGGGGATGATTTCATGATTGCACCCCTTTAAAGAGGTCACCCCATCAATGGTTAAGGTTCCAGTTCCCATTCCTAAAATATGGGCCCCCATCTTATTGAGCATGGTTGCTATATCGATGATTTCCGGTTCTAAAGCGGCATTTTCAATGATCGTACGCCCTTGAGCAAAAACAGCAGCCATCATGATGTTGATGGTGGCTCCTACCGAAGGTAAGTCTAAGAAAATACGAGTACCTTTTAAGCCATCCTCAGGAGCTTCTAACACGGTATAATCCCCAGGATTGGATTTTTTCGCTCCAAGAGCTTCAAAGCCTTTGAAATGCAAATCCATGGGGCGAGGGCCAAGATAACAACCCCCTGGATTTTTAATCTGTACTCGTCCATACTTTCCAAGCAAAGCACCCATAAAGTAATAGGAAGCACGAAGCTTTTGCACCGCAGGGGAGAGAAGCGGACGATTTTCCATAGCACGTGGATCAATGATCAACGTTTCACGCGTAGTTTCATCCGACCAAGATACATCGACTCCAAGTTCTTGAAGCAATTCGATTAAGGCCTCGACATCGGAAATTTGGGGAACTCCATCAATGGTCACTGGTTCTGAACCTAAAATGGCTGCAGGAATCAAAGCCACCGTAGAATTTTTACTTTCAGAAATTTGTACGGAACCATTAAGAGGCTTCTTTCCTCGAATCTTAATGACTTCTTCCATAACTTCCAAGATCTCCTTTCTTGGTATTTTTCCTTGCGAGGAAAAATACCGACAACAAGAAACCAACGAAAGCTAATGGCTTTTATTGGTTTCGGATATAGCCTTACGCTCCATAATGGGCGTACGGCCCGCTAAGACTTGATCGCCTTCTAAGACTCGATAATCGTCGAGATGACGTAAATTGGTGATCACTAGACAGGTGGTCAAGTCGGCATTTTGGCTTTCTAAGAATTTGCGATCAAAACGAATCAAGGGAGATCCCGCTCGGACTTTCATTCCCTCCGTTACAAGGGATTCAAAGCCGCGTTGGCGATAAGGTGGATTATTGATGCCAGCATGGATTAAAATCATATCTCCTTGATCGTTTTCTAAGCCAACACAATGCATGGTGTAAGAAACCATGTTGACCGTAGCGCTACAAGGGGCTACCACAAGGTCTTCCTCAGGAATGATTGCGACACCTTCGCCATACATTTTGGTGGCATAAAGCGGATCGCTCACCGCACTTAACGGCAGCAATTTGCCCGTGGCAAACGCAGTGAGTCGACGATCGATAGGACGCTTTTCTTTTCGTTTATAATTGGGCTTCATTTTCAGTCGGCCAAGACATCTAAGTCTTTTACGAAAGCCGACTCCTCCTTTCGTATGGTGCGGTAAGTATTAGGGCAAGAAAAACAAAGCTTCTGTCTCTTTATCCTTCCTGTAAAATCCAAACGAGTGAAAATAAAAGTATAAAAAAACAAGAGCTGACTTTGTCCATTCCTTTAAAAAGTCGTAAACAAGGAATGATCATCTCATTTTGCCCAATTTTTGTACGTTAGTCAAAGAAGAAAGAAAATTGATCAAAGGAAAGAGATACTCTATTCACCAAAAATTTCGTTTCCCTTCCATTTTCTTTCACAAAAAACTTACCATTATCAACTATAAAAGAAAAATGCATGGAGTAAGATTGTCCAACAGAAAAAACGTAAATCCCTAAAAAAGGGATGCTTTGGGGTGAAAACAGAAAATGAATTTTTTCCTATGAAAATTTGAAACGAGAAAAAAAGGTGTTTCTAAACTTGGACTTCGTTTTTTCGAAAAGGACAAAATCATGTAAGCGATTCAATGGCGATAGGCATCAAAAAAAAGACAAGTAGGTATTGAGAGGTTTGTAGTTCAAATTTTTGACCATTTGGGCTAAACTAAACTTGTTAATCAAGGAGGATCATTAGGCATGTTAGTATCTGCAACTGAAATGATCAACAAAGCCCACGAAGGCCATTATGCAATTGGTGCCTTCAACATCAACAATATGGAATGGATTAAAGCCATTCTCCTTGGCTGCGAAGCCAAACAATCCCCTGTAATGCTCGGCGTTTCCGAAGGTGCTGCAAAATACATGTGCGGTTACAAAAACGCTGTTGACATGGTTAAAAACATTATGGCTTTCTACAACATCACTGTACCAGTAGCCATTCACCTTGACCATGGTTCTTACAAAGGCGTTAAAGAAGCGATTGAAGCTGGATTCACTTCTGTTATGTTCGACGGATCCCACTATCCAATCGAAGAAAACATCGAAAAATCCAAAGAACTCATCGAACTCGCTCATTCTAAAGGCATTTCCATTGAATGCGAAGTTGGCGGTATCGGCGGCGAAGAAGACGGCGTTGTTTCCGCTGGTGAAGTCGCTGATCCAAACGAATGCAAAGAAATCGCTGATCTTGGCGTAGACTTCCTTGCAGCTGGTATCGGTAACATTCATGGTAAATATCCTGCCGACTGGAAAGGCTTGAACTTTGACGTTCTTGGCGAAATCCAAAAGATCACGAATGGAAAACCTCTCGTTCTCCACGGTGGATCGGGTATCCCACAACCCATGGTTAAAGAAGCCATCGTTCTTGGTGTTTCCAAAGTTAACATCAACACCGAATGCCAACTCGTATTTGCTGAAGCAACTCGAAAATATGTAGAAGAAGGCAAAGACCTCACCAACAAAGGTTGGGATCCAAGAAAATTGCTCAAACCTGGCACAGATGCAATTCAAAACTTGGTTGAAGACTACGTAACTAACTTCCTTGGCTCCGCTGGCAAAGCTTAAAAATTTCTAGATTTAAACTCAAAGGGAAAGACATCATCTTTCCCTTTTTTTTGTCGGTATTTAAGAAAAAAAAACAAAATATCAAGAGGGACTCAAAAGAAAAACAAAGGAGCAAGCTTGAGCCGCCTTCTATGGTAAAGTAGAAAAGTCGTGATTCCACTTTGGACTAATGCCATTGTGTTAAGAAAAAGCGGGGTTGAATCCCACGCGGAAAAAAGGATGCAACTCAGTTTTTTCTTAACACAATGGCATTAGAAAGACATTCTTTGATCCTTCCACCAAATTACGCCTCTCTATTCATCAAGCCAAAAAGAAGGCAAGATATCTTTAGACTTTAAAACGGTAAGCTCCCGAAAAATAATGATGACTTTTTCACTTAAAACGCTACTTTTCCCTAAAATGTACCTTTTTTAATTTCTATTTTTAGTTTTAGCATTCAAAACTGGAAACAATTTCAAACGATCTATACGCCCAAAAAATTCCCTAGCCAAAATCCTTTTCCTTTCTTTAAATCTGTTTTTGATATACGAATTAGAAAGTAGAACTCGTTGCGTCTACAACGGGCTATAGGACGAGTCTTTTTTATAGATTCACTCATTCTTACTTACTGTATTCTTTAGAAGAAAAGCCTAAGGAATGAATACGAACCAAGTCTTCCTTATTTTTGTCGAAAATAAAAAAAATGGTTTCCAATGAGTTGAAAAAGAAAAAGCCAGAATCTTCTTTGCCGGTTCTTACACAATTTGCGTAAGAACCTCTTTGCCTGGAATGATTCTGGCTTTTTCTTTTTCTCTTTTTAGTAAAAAGCTTATTTGAATTGCGGAAACCGAAGTTCTGGCTCCAATGCTCCTTCTTTGGGAAACATCTTTTGGAGAAGCCCTTTTTTCTGCTCTTTTAAGAGATCGAGCTGATGCTGATGAAGGGTAATGAGATTATCAAAATTTGAAAAGAAAGAGCCTATTTCTTCCTGCTCAGATAAGGAAGGAAGCAAGATAGGAGCCTTTTTTATATCTTCTGAATTTAATGATTCGAAAGTAGAGCCAGAAGAAAATGGCTTCCAAAATCCTTCTGAATCCATTTTTGATAAAAGTTGAAAAAGAAATTCATTCCCTTTTATTGCAGCCACTCCACGTCCAATAACTGCTTTATATGAAGTCTTTCCCATAGCTCCAGCTGGAGCACGAACACTCATTATTAAATCTCCTGGTTCAGCAATTTTCGTTAGTTGGGTAGTCCAAATTCTGGGATTTACCCATCCATTTAAAAGATCTGCATTTCCTTGAATCAAAATATAATCCGAAGGGGTTTCTGAATAAGTAGAACCATCAGGAGATTGTCCCATTGTAATTTGAACTATTTGCCCCAACTTACGCTGTTCCCATGGAGCAGTAAATTCAGGAAATCTAAGCTCTGGAACATTGCTTCCATCTTTAGGAAACAATTTTTGGAGCAACCCTTTTTTTTGTTCTTTTAAGAGATCTAACTGATGATGATGAAGAGTAATAAGATTATCAAAATTTTCAAAGAATTGCCCTATTGACTTTTGTTCTTGAAGAGAAGGCATAAAGACTGGATAATTAGCTATATCTTTTAGACTTAAATGAGGAACTGCGGTATTCGTTTTTAAAGTATCTATATACCTTTCGAAATTATTTTGTAAGGAGCTATATAAGAAACTAGAGATAGAAAATTCTGGTAACGATCGAATGCGAGTAACTCGTTGAACTAGTAATGAAGGTATATGATTGGGATTCAATTTGGCATAACTTTTTCCTATTAAAGCCCCATCCATTTGAACAACTATATCCTCTGAGGCTAATAAATATTTCTCATAACCACATTCAGAAAGCCAAAATACACTCTCACCCTTAGATAAATCCAAATAACCTCTTTTAACATTTGTTCCTCTAATTAATTGGATCCCTTCTTTTGAATACTCTTCACTATTAAATGGAAATCCTGTAAGTAGGCTAGAGATCATTCCTAACTTACGCTGTTCCCAAGACTTTCCCATAAGTTTAATTCCTTTCTTACATCATTTGTAGTCACATTATAATCTCTCAAAAGTGAAATAAAAAAAGGGACCTTTTCTGATCCTTCTCTTCTAAACGTTTAATCGGCTACATCGATAAGTACTTTCATAGTGCTTTCACGATTATCATCAATATAATGATAAGCATCGGCATAATCATCAAATGCAAAATGGCGACTCATCAAAGGTTCCAGTTTGATTTTGCCTTCATCAACCAAGCGAATAGCATCCAAATAATCCGGATGCGTGTACATCATTGTAGTATTTAAATCAAGCTCGTGATCATTCAAGACCGCAAGATCGGTATTGCCCATCTTTCCAAACACGGCTACCAAAATAATCGTGCTTCCCTTGCGCGCAAAGCGGATGGCATCGTTCATTGTTTTGTCATTTCCCGCGCAATCATAGATGACATCGGCTTTATCGGGACCAAAGGTCTCCACAAGCACTTCATTGAAGTCTCTATCTTTGGTGTTGATGGCATAATCAATTCCTACTGATCTAGCCAACTCAAGTCGACCATCGGAAATGTCTGTGATCAGCACCTTCTCGGCTCCTAAGGCTTTTAAAGCCTGAGCGGTTAGAATTCCAATAGGGCCAGCCCCTTCCACTACAGCTTTAG
>JAAVAY010000057.1 GCA_014803815.1 Allobaculum sp.
TGGCTTTCTCTTTTTCCACCAATTGGATATCACCATCTTTAGTCTAAGCAGTACAAATTTTAAAAAGCATCCAATTATGGTTCTAAGATTGTGTTGCGGGTATAAGCCATGAGCCATTCTTCGCGGGCTTGATTCATTTGCGAATTGGTAAGAAGATTGAAAAGATTTTCTCCATACACTTGNCNNGGNGCACAAATCGCTTGCNCNCCACAAGCTAAGGCTTTGGTNAAGTACTCTTCATTTTCNCAAAGNGCAATCACACGGGTNTTNTCTTCTACAAGGGCTAAAAGCTGTTCAAGNAANATCACACTNTCACAAAAGCGTCCCNCTTTTTCCATATCGAATAAAAGAGGACCTTCTTGATTTTCAAGNGCGATNGTTCCTTGTCCAAGGGAGAAGATCGCTCCNATANCCACTGATAAGTTTAAGCGNCNNGACGCTTTAGCGGCCATAAACCCCTGNTCNNTNGCNGGAAGGGTCAAAATGAGNGCNGGAGAAATTTTTTGAAGCATNTTTCCTTCCTCTAGCATCCCCCGAAAGCCGCTATTGATCGCAAAAAGGGAAATCGTCTGGTCTTCNCTCATNACTTCAAGCAGACTTTCCANAGCNGACATNACATCCACNTCACCTCTTGAAAAGTCNGTCGGTTCGGTGCATATTCCAGAAAGNGTAATGGCTTGATTGATCTCCATGAATTCATCGGGATTGAGCGTTTTTAAGTAAAACTTCACTAAAAGGCCTTCTTTCCCTTCACATAGGTCATAACCACNTCNTAGTTGTCNNCTAAAACAACCAAATCANCATCTTTTCCGGCTTNAATAGAGCCTTTNCGATCGTTGAGACCAAGAAGAGTGGCGGGATTGATNGTGCAAGAATTGATTGCGGATGTCCAAGGAACGCCTGCTTCTTCAAGCACTTTTAAACCTTTNTTTACATTTAAAGTACTNCCTGCTAAATTGCCTGCTTTTACAAGATGAGCNGAGCCATCAGGCATNAANTCGATTTCATTGCCTCCAAAGAGAACACGTGTTCCAACNGGAAGCGATTTGACCATNAGGGAATCGGTAATTAAGATCGCAAAGTTCGGTCCCTTGGCTTTATAAAACTCGTTGAGGGCAGCATAAACNGAGTGGTTTCCATCGGTGATAATTTCCCCATATACATCNGGAAAGCGGAAAGCAGCGCCCACAAGACCTGGNTCTCTNTGTTTNAANGGCGTCATTCCATTGTAAACATGNGTCATCGACATCGCNCCATTNGCAATTCCGAGCAATGCTTGCTCATAAGTGGCNGAAGAGTGNCCTTGGCTTACGACAATGCCATGATCCACNCAGAAGTGGGTTANAGCATAATCCTCNTCNTGTTCNGTAGCGATGGTGATGAGNTTAATTAAGTGNTCTGAAGCTTCCCAATANCGNTTAAATTGTTCNACATCCGCTTTGACACAATACTGTTCTGGCTGAGCGCCNTTGTANGTTTGATCGAGATAAGGNCCTTCAAAGTGAATGCCTAAAATNTCTGCNCCTTCGTAGCCTTCGCGTACGACTTTAGCTACATTTTCCACAGCTTTNGTTAAGACTTCTTCGGATTGGGTAATNGTNGTGGGAAGAAGGCCGGTGACNCCTTCNTGAACNATNTTTTTNACCCAGTAGCGCAATCCTTCTTCATTGGCATCGTTGGTGTCAAATCCATAGGCTCCATGGGTATGTTGATCGATAAAGCCNGGCACAATNCGNAAATCGCCATANTCTTCATCAACAGGNTTGTNATCGTAAGGCCAAATTCCTACAATCTTTTCATTTTCCATTTGGATCTGNCANGCATGCCATGTNTCTACGATCCAAACTTTACGGCTTTGGATAATCATGATTTCTCCTTATACGGTAAGCGAATTTTCGCTCATTGATCTCTTTAATAGTAACGGCTTTCAGGCTAAATGGAGCGTTTTGATGCTTTCTTTTGAGTAATTTTTAGGATCTCAAAAATCGCGATTTTTCTCGCTTTTTAGGTCTCATTTTCCTTTTCTCAAAACGTAAAAAAGATCGTCCTAAGACGATCTGGATGGTTATTCACTTAATAAACGCCGTTCAAAGTTATGGGAAACGGCCTTGGCTTTGGATAATAAGAAAAAGGCCTGGGGATCGTATTTGTGAATGATTTTACGAACCGTACGCACTTCATAACGATTCATCGTACACAATAAAATTTCTTTATCCTGTCCTGTATACGCCCCATATCCATTCCACACGGTCACACCTCGATGCAAATCGTTAAGTAAATGCTCTTTGAGCTCAGGACAATCGGTAACGATGACGCCATACATCGTGATGTTTTGCAGGTGAATTTTGTCGCTGACAAAATAGGCTAACAAAATAAATATAGTGGAATACAACGCATTTTGAAGACCAAAAATGGAGGTAGCAAAAAGCTCCACCAACAAATTGATGACATAGGATAATTGGCCAACCGAAAGATTGGGTTTTTTCATGGAAAAATACATCCCTAAAATGTCTAATCCACCCGCACTTCCTGAAGATTGCAAACAAAGGCCAATTCCAATGCCCCCAATCACGGCACCAAAAATAACATTGGAAAGCGTATCGGGCAAAATGGGATCTGTTGGAACAGGCAATACCGATAACAAAACCGATTGAATCAAAATGGAAATCAAGGTCTTGAATAAAAATCGTTTGGAGAGGCTACGCCAAGCCAAAATAAAAAGGGGAATATTGAGAGCGGTGTTAATAACCCCTGTCAAAGCGGAACCACCACAAAGNACATACGATAAAATTTGGGCAATNCCAATCAAGCCACCGGTATTGAGTTGCCAAGGAGAAATGAAAAGGACAACTCCAATCGGAAATAAAATGCTTCCNGTAATCAACAAACAGTATTGNATGAGCTTTTTCTTAGTCATAATNCCTCAACCTAAATAAACTAAAACNAACTTTTATAGCTCTTGAATGTGNGAGTTAGGATTGAGCCGCAANCCTTTAGGCAATTTATTGGTNATGCGTCCTTGAGAGCTTTTGCCAAAGCCATACGGAATCCCTTGATAACAAAGCNCCCGAAATCCNTTNGGNGCGTTGATNTTCAATTGTTGTCCATGGTAAAACGAATCCATTTCCTNTAAANTCGTTTCCGTTTTCGATAGACCCTCNTGGGCCATTAAAGGAGANAGGTAAAANGCATGNGCTGGTTCAAAGCGATTTTTTAAAACTTCGCCTAAAAAGACCCCTTCTCGCAATACTTTTCCCTTTTTGAGTTGAATAAAGGGATGATTCATTCCATAAATACGCAATCCTTCTTTAGAAGGTTCACTATAGTAATAGTTAAATCCATGGGCGACTTGAGAATGTAAAAAGTCTGCAGCAAGCGCAGGCAGCTTTATTGATTTGGCAAAGGGAAGACTAGGGGGAGCCACGGAAGCGATGTCATCCGCTCGTTTTTGAAATTTGGCGATGAAATGACCTTCTCCACCATCCATTGGAAAAATGCGACGTACTTTAGAGGCATCCATATTCGAAGTATCTAGCCCCGGCCGACCCCAAGAAACATTCACATCCAATTGCTTGGCGTCTTTAAAGGTATTCAAAAGCCAAGCGACATTGTCTTCATTTTCTTCTTTGGCATAGGTGCAGGTGGAATAGACCAATTCTCCTCCAGGTTTTAATGCTTTCCAGGCTTGGGTTAGGATGTCTTTTTGTCTTTGACTGCACAAAAGAATGTTGTCATAAGACCACTCTTCTAAAGCCGCTTCGTGCTTTTTCATCATTCCTTCTCCAGAACAAGGCGCATCCACCAAGATTTTGTCAAAAGTGTTTGGAAGTTGCGAACAAAGCGTTTGGGAATCCATATTGCTTACCGCAAAATTTTGTGCTCCCATGCGCTCCATATTGGATAAGAGCACTTGTGCTCGTTTAGCATCAATTTCATTGGACCATAAAAAGCCCTTTTCATCCAAGTGGTCTAAAATTTGGGTACTCTTAGAACCAGGAGCGGCACATAAATCCAATACCATATCGTCTGGTTTTGGATTCAATACCGTGACGGCGCTTCCTGCGGAAGGCTCTTGAAGATAAAAAAGGCCTTGAAGATGAAAGGGGTGTAAGCCATGTTGTCCATGAATGTACCAAGCATTCGAGGCAAAGGGAGAAGGGTTTTCCAAAAAAGACAATTGGCTTTGAATTCGTTCTTGATCTTGTTTGCGATTGGAAAGCCGTAAACCTTGAAACAACGGCGTTTCTAAAGAAGCCAAATACGCTTTCGTTTCCTCTTTTAACATCTCTTCCATGCGTTTTTCAAAGGTTGGATTCACACGCAATCCCCTCTTTCTAATGACCTATAAGACTTTTGTTCACAGATGAAAATCGATTCAATCTTAGCGAATAAAATAAAGTTCTGGACGAACCCGACAAGCCAGCCACGAGCAAGTAGCAGGCGTTGACCAGCCAGTACCAAAGGCAAAATCCGCCGTTTGTTGAAAATAAGAGACCGCCTCTTGAAACGATCCTTTAATGGGAAAAAGCTCAATATGGGTGTGGGGGCCAGTCGAATTGCCAGTATTTCCACTATAAGCAAGAATATCACCTTGATGAACCATTTGAGAAGGGCGCACGACAATTCGACTAGAGAGGTGGCAAAAGCTCACACCGTACAATTGGCCATTGCTGATGCAAAGCATACAAATCGTGTTTCCCCCTCCATAGGGCCAACCCGACCAATTGCCTAAATACCCTCCTGCATCCCCCACTGGGGTAGCCGCATATAAGATGACTCCATCAGCAGGAGCATAGAGGGGAGTATACATCGGCAAAGCCAGATCCATTCCCAAATGCAAAGCCCCTGAAGGATAGGCCCAAGTTCCAGCCGACATATAGCCACTTGTTGTAGGAATACGTAAGCCACTGCTTCCACTCAATCCTTCCAAAGAGCCTTCAATGGCTGTAAAATTTTCATCTAAATCTACAGCTGGACAAGCCCGCCCAAAGCCTGCGCCATGGCCAGGTGCACCCACATGACTTGGAAGACTGATCGTTCCTTGGGATATATTGTCTTGAATTTCAGAGGGCATTTCATCAAAGGAGCTGTAACTTGGCAATTCCGGTCTTTCTAAAAGAGCGTGGGCTTGTTGAGTGGCTTGAAGATGACGATCCAAAAATTCCAACCGTTCTTTTTCAAATTCTAGTTCTTGCAGTTTATCTCGAAAAAAAGCGACTTCTTCTTGCCAATGACCTTGTTGAAAATGCTCTACACTTTCTAATTTTCGCGTCATCTTTTGGTATGCTCTTTCAAATTGAAGAATGGAGTGATCAATTTTTTGACTTATGTAGCTTAAAAACATTAACCATCGGATAATTACCTTATATAAGGAATATTTTCTAAATATAATTTAAAAAATTATAGGTATTTTTGGTAAGATAAAACGGTTTTTAGTCCTTTTTTCTCTCTATTGCCAACAAAAAGGCAACAAGAGAATTTTCTATTGCCAACAGTCTTCGGAAAAATATTTTCCAAATGCATGGTTCACAGCCTCTAACTTTTCTTCCAAAGAAATATGCGTGTATACGGCCTGCGTAACAGAAGCGCTGTGTCCTGCTAGCTTTTTTATGATCCACTCACTTACTCCAGCTTTTTGAAGCAAGGTGATGTAAGTGTGTCTGCCATCATGAGTAGTATGATTAGCAAGGACATCTTTT
>JAAVAY010000058.1 GCA_014803815.1 Allobaculum sp.
CATCTTCCATGTCAATGTCAGTTAAATACACCGTAAATTTTAAGATGTGGTCAAAGCGCAGATCAAATTGCTCCAAGACATCTTTTAAAGCATAACAGGCATTGACACATTGTTCATGAAAGGTTTCCCCTTGGCCAAGCTGACCAGAGACATAGAAAAAGTCTCCAAGTTGCACAATACTTGAGACGCAATCGTAGCCCGATTGACGTTCTCCAGTCTTTAAAAATAAGTTCATATATTCACCATCCAGACCTTTAGTGGTCTTGATTGGAAGAAAGATTTTTTTTAGATTTCCGGCTTGGCTGAATCAAAATTTTACGTGGTCTTGAACCATTGGCGGGACCGACCACACCACTTTCTTCCAACTGATCCAAAAGACGTAACGCTCGCGCAAAACTTAAGCGAAAGTGCCGCTGGATAAGCGAAGCACTTGCCCGTTGACCCGCAATCACGAAATCTTTTACTTGACCATATAACGGATCACTCGGTTCGCTTTGATGTTTGCCTTCTGTTTTTAATTGGAGGAAGGCTTTATCGTAAGTAGGAGAGGCTTGCTTAATGACGGCTTGGCAAACCGCTTGCACTTCATGTTCACTCACAAGTACCCCCTGAATGCGGCGTGGGCTTGGATCGTTGTTATCCATCCAAAGCATATCCCCTTCCCCTAAAAGTTTCTCGGCTCCCGCTTGGTCTAAAATGATGCGCGAATCCAAACGAGTATCTAGACGATACGCCATCCGACTCGCAATATTGCTTTTGACGACTCCAGTAACGACATTGATCGAAGGACGAACGGTAGAAATAACCAAATGAATGCCAGCGGCGCGCCCATCTTGAGTAATGCGTTGGATGCTTTGTTCCACATCCTTTGAAGCGCAGGTCATTAAATCGGCCAGTTCATTAATAACCACGACGAGACGCGGCAATTTAGTACGAGTAGGATCTGCTTGATTCACAATGAAATTGTTATAGGCCGATAAATTGCGGACCCCAACTTGGGCAAAGAGGGCACTGCGCTCTTCCATTTTAGCGACGACTTCTTTTAAAGCGCTCGAAGCCATCAAGGGTTCACAAATAACAGGGGCGATTAAATGGGGAACATTGTTATAATCCAACAATTCCTCTTTAGTTGGATCAATTAATAACAGATTCACTTCACTTGGTGTAGTGCGCAAAAGCAAAGAACATAATAAGGCATCCATCCCTTGTAAACGGCCTGATTCTTCATTTCCCGCCATGAGTAAGTGGGGCATCGTATCCAAACGCCCATAGACGTTATTGCCCATGACATCTTTGCCAATCGCAAAGACTAAGGGTTTTTCATGAAGCTGGGCTGGAACTTGACGCAACATATCTTTTAAGTACACCGTATCTCTATATAGATTGGGTACTTCAATTCCCGCACTATCCTTTTGTGCAAGTGGGGCTTGAATGCGAATCTCTTTGGCTTCAAGAGCTATTTTGAGATCACTTTGTAAATTGATGAAGGAATTCATCGATATACCAGGAGCAGGTAAAACCTCAAATTGGGTGACTGAGGGACCGATATGTAAATCCGTCAATTGGGCCTCTACATCGAAGTACTCCAAAACTTCAATCAGGCGTTTTCCCTGTTTACGCGCTGCCCGCAAGTTGGTGCTGCTATAAGGAAAAGGAACAGGTTCTTCGAGCAGAGAAAGGGAAGGAATGGTATACGTATTGGGATTAAAAGGAGGGGCTCCATGCAATTTGTTGACTAAATTTGTATTGGAAAAGCCATCTAATCGGTTCCAACTGGTCAGTGTCGAATTGGAGTGAGAAAAACTTGATTGATCTAAATCATATTCGCTTAAATCGCTGTCTTCAAACTCCTCGCCTTCCATAAGACTTTCGCGTTGGTGCAAGAAGTCGAGGGATTCTTCCTCATCCCAAGAATTTTGCACCCCATAGTCGTCTTCTAAAGCGTAGGGATTGGAAGGCCGTTTAAAATCAGCAAAAGAAAGAGGATCGGTATGATTTTGAAAATCATCCACAAATTTCCGAGCTTCTTCAAACGGCACTTCTTGAGCCTCTTGGTAGTCAAAAGCGTCAAATTCATCTTCATACCCTAAAGGATCATCGTCCATACCCATAAATTTAGACGTTAAAGACGGACGAAAATCGTCGTGAACCTCTTGAAGTTGTAAAGAGTCCGATAAATCGATATTTTGAGTAGAATAATAGCTCGGATCGTAATTGGGCATATTGGAGAAAAGCGCCTTGGTTTGCTTTTCTTCTTTGGTCTTTTCGACAGAAGAGTCTTGCTCCATTTCTGGTTTTAGTTGGGATGCCACAGATGTTTCGGAAAGATCTTCTTCTGGTTTGGAACCTTCTAGCGCTATTAAGGGTTTCTTTTTCGGTTTGGTGGGGTCTTCGTATAAAACTTCTTTGACCCCTTCCCAAGTTGATGGACCTTCCATTTGAGTGAGCGATTTCAGTTTAGAAAAATCTGGCATTGGCAAAGCCAAAATTTTATCCTGCGCTTCTTCGAGAACTTCATGAATTGATTTTTTATCCTTGAAATCCTCTTGGGTAAGGATATCAATCAACAACACAAGGCAAGCCATCAAACATCCCACCGCAATCAACCAAGCGCCAATATTGGTGAAAAGACTGGCACACAAGCCAGCTAAACAAGACCCCACTAAGCCACTGATTGAGCTAAAAGTTCCCATTTGAAAATTGGGAAGGGCTTGGCATAAAGCTTCAAAGGCTTTCCAAGGAGCATTAGTAGCGACTTGTGAAAGACCTAAAAGAAGGGAAAGGCTTAAAGAGAGCAAGCCAAAAGCCCATAAAGATTTTTTAGATAAATGAAATTGCCCTACTTTCCATAAGTAGTTAAAACTAAGAGTACATGCAGCTAAGATCAATACATACCCAAGGTATCCTATCAAGAGTTGCATAACTTCATTTAAAAAATTTCCCACAGATCCGATGGAAAAAAGGGTAATAAGAGAAAGAATCCAAAAAGAAACAATCGCATATACAATCAATAAGCGACCTCTTCTGCGAAGCTTTCTTTTCGGAGTCACTTTAGTTTGTTTCTTCGTAGTCATACGCTCCTTTCTCAATCGTGTTTTCGTTGATAAAACAAAATACACTTTTGAGTTATTTCTCGTTTTTTATTTTTCTTGCTTTAAAGCAAGGGATTAGGATCATCTATTTTAGGCTATTGAGCCTACTTTTTTTTCACGCTTTTTTTTGTAGGATTCTATTTAAATGCTCAGGCAATTTTTGCGCTTTTTCATTTTAAGAATCCTCTTAAAAATACGTGATGTAAAGCCAAAAATAAGATAAACAATCGTTCTATTTGAGCAATTGTTTATCCATTGTAAAACATCTAATCCTATAAAATATAGTACATAATAAATTCTTAAAAGATTGTAAAGTTTCCGAACTAAATCCACAAAAAAAGACTAGAGATCTGCGCTCTAGTCTAAAATTTCGAAAAATAGGAATAAAACCAGTTTAGGTAACGAATTTTGTAAAAATTTTTACAAAATTCGTTTAGCCCCTGAACTATATCTAACGTGTTTCATTGAGTTCAAGAATCACAGGCAAAATCATGGGGCGCTTAGCAGTTTGCTTAGAGATGTAGCGGGAGACACGATCTCGAATGAGGGTACGACAGGCCATGTTATCGTAGCGTTTTTGATCGACCATTTCCTTAATCGTATCTTCTACCATGCGGCTAATTTCCTTAGTTAAATGTTCTGCATCGCGCACATACACCAATCCTCGCATTTGAATATCGGGTCCATTGATGACTTTTTTTGTACGGGCATCTACACCCACCGCTAAAATAGCCACTCCATCGGTCGATAAGATTTCGCGATCTTTTAATACGACTCCAGCCATATCCCAATCAGCGGAACCATCGATATACGAATCGTGAAGATCAAGCTTTTCAATTCCCTCTTGGCGTTCTCCATTAATAAAGGTCACGATCTCACCATTATCCAAAACGATGATATTGGAAGCAGGAATGTTCATTTCCTCCGCTAACATCGCGTTAGCACACAACATGCGGTATTCACCTTTGATGGGAATATAATATTTGGGATTAGTCATGTAGATGATCATCTTCAAGTCTTCTTTGGAAGGATGCATGCCACTGACATTGCGATCGATCTTTAAAATCGCCCCTTCTCGTTTGTAGATGTCATTTTCCATAACTTTGAACTCTTTTTCGACTCCTGGAACAAGAGGGGTTGCTACCACAAAGACATCGCTTTCGCGAATGTTGATATTGTCCACTTCATCGTTAGCAATGTTGCTCATTAATTGAAAGAGAGCTCGACCTTGGCCGGAAATAATGACCACCACATCATCGAGTTCATTGATTTGACTATCGGANACCACTAAATGAGGAGGCACTGCATCCGTAATGGATTCCAATCCTGCTACTAAATTTTGAAGTTCAGGAGTATAGAAACACATTTTACGCTCATGATCGATGCAACATTGAATGATCTCTTGAATACGATATACGGATTGAGTATACACTTCTACAAAAATACGACGATTTTCGTAATCGGAAAGCGCGCGATCAAAATAAGGAGTTACCCGATGATTGGGTGAGGTATGATGGGGTTTTTCCGCGCCTTTAGAATCTTGAAGGAGTACTAAGACACCATCGTCTTTAAACTTACTCGCAAAGGTGTAGTCACCTTGGTAAGCTTGAGAAATGTCGTCATAATCTGCGATAAATTCGCCCGAGTAGACAATGTAGCCATGGTTAGTGCGAAGGCCAAAACCATAGGTTTGAGGTACAGAATGAGTAATGGGGAAAAAGACGGTTTGGCGACCGCCAATTTTGCGCGTTTCGGAGCGTTTGACCACTTTGAGTTTAGTGTGATTGATACGGTTTTTACGCAATAAATCTGCCACAATCCCCGCTGTAAAGGGAGTGACATAAATGTCAGTACGAATTTCTTTTAACAAATAAGGTAACGCACCCATGACATCATCATGACCATGTGTGATGAGGATGCCTTTGATGTGATCCTCGTGTTCTTTTAAATAGGTAAAATCAGGAACGATGCATTCTACGCCAAGGGCACTTTGTGCATCAGGAAATTTGAGGCCAGATTCTACAATGTAGATATCTTGATCGATTTCAATGACTAGCAAATTTTTGCCATCTTCATCTAAACCGCCAAGTGCAAAAATTCTGACCACTTCATCTTTTTTCTCGTTTTCAGCCATAAGTCCTCCAGGGAAGCATGAAGCCAACCTTTTGCATTACTTTTATTATCCCTTATTTGGCTCCAAGGTGTCGCTTTGATGGCCATTTAAGGAAAAAGTCTTTGCCTCATCGATCACTACAGGAACGATTTGACCAATCGCAATGTCGTCCTTAGCCTTGAAATTAACTGGAATGGACGTATCGGAGTAGCCATTCCACATCGAAGGATCTTTATGACTTGGGCCTTCTGCCAACACCATCAAGGTTTGACCGATAAGCTTTTGATGATTTTCTAGCGCTTGGGCATTCCACAAGGCGTTGAGTTGCAACAAACGACTTTTCTTAGTCGTTTCGTCAATGGAATCCTCCATTTTCGACGCAGGCGTTCCAGGTCTAGGAGAATAAATAAAGGTAAAGGCATTATCAAAACGGCATTCTTTGACGACATCCAAGGTATGTTGAAATGCTTCTTCACTTTCATTAGGAAAGCCAACGATGATATCGGTTGAAATCGTCACTCCAGGTATACGATTCCGAATTTTATGAAACAGATCCAAATACTGTTGAGAAGTGTAACGTCGGCCCATTCGTCGTAAAATCTCATCATCGCCACTTTGTAAAGGCAGATGAACACTTGGCATAATATTAGGGTGCTTCGCGATCACCTCGATCATTTCGTCACTGAAATCCCAAGGATGGCTCGTCATAAAGCGAATGCGTGGAATGCCCAGGGCCGCACTTTGATCAAGCAAACTCGCAAAATCGGTGTTTTCATCCATCAAATCTTTGCCATACGCATTGACGTTTTGACCAAGTAAGGTGATTTCTTGATAGCCCAGTTTTTTTAAGATCGCAATTTCCTCTAAGATATCGGCCGCTTTGCGAGAGCGTTGCTTGCCGCGCGTATAGGGCACGATACAATAGGTACAAAACTTATCACATCCATACATGATATTGACCCAAGCTTTGTACTTTCCCGCCCGCTTTTCGGGGAGATCCTCGTAAATTTCGCCTTCTTTAGAGTAAACTTCTACTACTTTTTCTCCCTGTTTCGTGCGTTCAAGATAGTCTGGTAAATTGGCGAAGTTATGGGTACCAAAAATCAAATGCACCCATGGATAGCGCTGCAACAAATTGAGTGCAAAGCCCTCTTCTTGGGTCATGCACCCGCCTACTCCGATAATTAAGTTGGGATTTTCGCGAAAGTATTTTTTATAACTGCCGATTTCGCCTAAAACGTTGTTGGCGGCGTTTTCTCGAATTCCGCATGTATTGATTAAAATGACATCAGCTTCACTCGCACTTTGGGCTGGTTTATAGCCACACGCTTCTAAAATACCAGCATAGTTTTCCGAGTCACGTTCATTGGCTTGACAACCATACGTGGAAATGTAATAACGCTGCCCTTGACCTAACGTTTTTTGGGTTTCTTGAATCGATATTCCATGTATCGTGGGAATATCCGTCTTCAGACGACTTTGAGCTTGTTTATGGTTTGGCAAATGCCAATTCTCTTTTATCTTCACAGTCTAAGTCGGAATGGAAATGTCCAATTCCTCTCCTTTCTAGATATAGAATAGGCTCTTGGCCTAAATAGGAATCAAAATCAAGTTTTGAAGTGAGTATGAAGCATAAGGAGTAGTTTAACAAGAAAAGCTGTTCAAAAAAAAGTACAAAGAGGCAAGGCTAAACGCTAGACATGGCAAAAAGAAGGATAAAAAGAGGAGAATAAAAGGGATGAAAGAAACTAAGAGCATTAAATATCGTTTGATGTCGCTTGCTGACTATGAAGCGGTGTATCGCTTATGGCTTTCTTGTTCAGGTATGGGATTAAATGATATCGACGATTCTAAAACAGGGATTGCTCGCTATTTGGAGCGTAATCCTAGTACCTGTTTTGTAGCTTTAGAGGGGGATAAAATTGTAGGGGCAATTTTAGCAGGACACGATGGACGCCGAGGATACATTGGTCATACTGCGGTTTTATCCGCCTATCGCCACCAAGGTATTGGAACACAACTCGTAAGCCAAGCTCTTGAAGCTTTAAAACAAGAAGGCATTACAAAGGTAAATCTTGTTGTCTTTGCCCGCAACCAAGTGGGAAACCAGTTTTGGCAAAATTTAGGCTTTACCTCTCGCGAAGATTTGGTGTATCGAAATCTTGTCCTTGTAAATATGGTGCGCATCGATACCTAACGAAAGATCAAGAGGATAAAAAAAGGCGAAGTCGCAAGACTTGCCTAAAACCACCACTTTGAAAGATGGGGCCACTTAGTGGCTTTGAAAAAGCGTAAAAGCGCAAAATGACGATCTTGAGGATAAATAATTTCTTTAAGCTGATGGCACTCGGCTAAACAGTCGCTTTTATGGGTAATGTTTTGAAGAGTCCAATCGGATAGATTAAGGTATTCCAAAGATTTGCATTGAGCACACATATTTTGTATGGTATCCAAATTTTGAGTATTCCAATGGGCTAAATTTAAGGAAGTCAGAGTTGTACAATCTTTAAACATGTGATTGGCCTCGACGAGCGATTGAGTATCCCAATTGGATAAATCAAGGTCTTGGAGAGACGTACAATGATCGAACATACAATTGGTTTGGTAGACTTGGGAAGTTGACCATTTGGAAAGATCCAATTGCTTTAAATTATGGCACTTATAAAACATGAATACCATGGATTCCACTTGACTCGTATCCCAATTGGATAAATCCAAATCCACTAAGGAATGACATCCGTAAAACAAAGAGTCCATACGGCGAACGTGGCTTGTATTCCACTTGGAGAGGTCGATGTTTTTTAACATGCTACATTCTTCAAATAAGCCACTCATATCTTGAACCAAAGCCGTGTTCCATGTAGAAATGGCTAACGATTCTAAGGCAGTGCATTGTTCAAATACACTATAAAGACTGTGGACATGGGTAATTGTCCAGGAAGAGAGATCTAACTCTTGTAGGGCATGGCAATGATAAAAAGCCAAATCGAGCATTTGAAGATTTGGAGTGGTCCAAGTGGAGAGATTGAGTTTTTCAAGCGCGTAACATTTGGCAAACATCCAGTTTATCTGCTTCAAAGAAGAAGTATCCCAACTTGAAAGATCCAAGTGCTTTAAAGACTTACACTCTTCAAACATGGCGTTCATCTTGACTACTTTAGAAGTGTCCCATTCAGGCAAGATTAAGGTGGAAAGATTAGGGCATTTGAAAAACATTCCATTAAGATTGGTCACATCCACCAATTGCCAGCCGGATAAATCGATGATTTGAACATACGGTAAGCGAGCAAAAGCCTGAGCCGCACATTGATGAATTACGAGTGAAGCGCGTCCATCGACTTTCTTAATGTCTTTAGCTAAATGACTCCAAGGCCATGAAGCATAGACATGATGATTGACATGGCCAGAGCCAATGGTTAAAACGCCTTGCTCATCCAAGGTCCAGCGCGCACTGCCAATAAATCCTTCATGCTTAACGTTTTTTGTTGGATTTTTAGTGATAAAAATCACCCCTTTTTATGTTCCGGCAAAAAACAACGAACCAATTTTTATAAGCCTTTATCGCAGCTTCTTGCTGAATGAAAAATTCCTTCGAATCGAAAACAAATCATAATCCCTCCTTTTAGGTCACCTTTTAGGAAAGATTTGGCCTTCAAAATCGGAAAAAACGCCCCAAACTACTTTTCTTTAAAAATAAAACTTTCCATTCTATTTAAAAGTATGCCTTCATTTCAATAAAAGAACAAGAGCGAAAAAGAGACGAAGGCTGCTTTAGGGGGGAGTAAAACTTAAAAAACCGCCCGCGGGCGGTTTTGACTATTTTTACTTTGCGAGTTCTTGTGCACGAACTTCGCGTATCACATTTACTTTAATCTGTCCGGGATAGGTCAATTCAGATTCGATTTTATCGCGAATCTCTCTTGCCATCTTGAAGCAGGCCGTGTCATCCACTTGTTCTGGAACCACCATAATGCGAATCTCGCGTCCAGCTTGAATCGCATACGCTTGGCTGACCCCTTCAAATCCACTAGCAATTTTTTCAAGATTTTCAAGACGCTCCACATAGGCTTGAGCGGATTCTTTTCGAGCTCCTGGTCTTGCCGCCGAAATGGTATCCGCAGCAATCACCAGATGGGAGGTCAAAAATTTTGGTTCCACATCGCCATGATGGGAAGCGATGGCGTTAAGAATGATTTCTTTTTCGCCATGTTTTTTGCAGAATTTATAGCCTAAATCCACATGACTTCCTTCTTGTTGATCGATATTGAGCGCTTTGCCAATATCGTGCAACAATCCGGCGCGTTTGGCCATGTGTTGATTTAGTCCTAATTCGGCAGCCATTGTTCCAGCAATGAGAGCCACTTCGATCGAATGCTGCAAGGCATTTTGTCCATATGAAAAACGATACTTTAAAGTACCAATCAAGCGGACGATATCGCGATCGATGCGACCAATACCGAGTTTAAATACCGTTTCTTCACCAGCTTTTAAAATTTCGGCATCCACTTCATGCTGGAATTTTTTCACAACATCTTCAATTCGACCAGGTTGGATACGCCCATCGCGAATCAAATACTCAAGAGAGAGTCTTGCTACCTCACGCCGAATTGGGTTAAAGCACGTAATCGTGATCAGATCAGGCGTATCATCAATATTCAGTTCAACTCCCGTGGCTTGTTCAAAAGCACGGATATTGCGCCCTTCACGTCCAATGATACGTCCCTTCATTTCCTCACCTGGAATGGGAACAACGGAAACGGTGCGGTCCATCGTTTCCTGTTGGGCCATTCGTTCAATGGCAAGAGCAATGATTTCTTGCGCTTTGCGTGATGCAGTCGATTTGGCGTTATCTTCTTGTTCTTTGATGTAAGCCACAGTTTCGTGCTCCATCTGTTTTTCCACAAGAGAAAACAACTCATCTTTTGCTTCTTGGCTCGTCATCCGCGCGACCCCTTCGAGGACTTCAATTTGACGATCAATTTCCGCTTGAAGCTGTTTTTCCTTATCGTCTAAGGTGGCTACACGCTCATTGATACGCTTTTGTTGAGAGCTGAGATCCTTCTCTTTTTGGATCAGCGTTTCCTCACGGAAATTTAAATTATCTTGGCGTCGCAACACCGCATTTTCTAAATTGGTAACTTCCTGACGACGTTCTTTAATTTCTTTTTCCGCTTCCACTTTTAAATCATGAACTTGGGTTTTGCCATCGAGCACAGCTTGTTTCAATTTTGCATCCGCTTCACTTTGGGCCTGCGTCAAGATTTGTTGTGCCTGTTGCTGATTTTTGTTTAGACCTGCTTTGGTATAGGCAACCATAATAAAAATGCCAACCAAGAGGCCTACAATCCCGGCCAGAGAAATCCAAAAAGCTTCCATGTTCTCTGTCCTTCCATAAATAAAGCACATCAATTATAACAAATCACCTTTTTTTGTCCACGTTACCTCGCTTGTCTTCTCCATTCCTTTTTCAAAAGGTTAAACTCAAAAGAATTTATTTTTATCCTTTTCTTATTTCTAAAGCGATTTCAAAGTGAAAAATAAAAAAAGCGGAGATTTTCTCCGCTGCATCAACGAAATATCGATTAAGCTTCTTCGACAGCAAGCACTTGTCTACCTTTGTATTGACCGCAGCTTGGGCAAACTTTGTGAGAAAGTTTGTATTCACCACAGTTAGGGCATTTTACGAGTGCAGGCTTAGTTAATTTATAATGGGTTCTTCTTTTAGCTTTACGATGCTTAGAACCTCTTCTTTGTTGAACAGCCATCAGGGCACCTCCTAGTCATCTTCGTCGAAACGGAACTCTTTTAGTTTGGCCCAGCGCGGATCGACATCGTCCTCACCACTTAACGTGAGAGAGTTTTTTGAATCCTGATCTGACAACAAAGACCAGCCTTCTCCTTGAGGATAGGCTTCGCGGGCTAAACGGGTAATGCTCATGGGTGCTTCATAAACAATGGCTTCTATTGCTTCTTCAGTCAGATCCAATGTGTCTTTGTACACTCGAATGATTTCAATCTCATCGGATTGCTCCGCAATCGGATCAAAAGAATATTCTTTTGCGGAGGTTGTGTCAAATTCCACTTCGAGATCTTCGCCAGTAATCGAATCTTCGACTACCATCACGCCTTCATATTGTAAAGAGCTAATCACTCTACTTTTTCCATCAAAATGTAGATCCCCTGTAATTTGGCATTCAGGGACACTTTTGACCAGCGTATTGATAAAATGCGTTCCTTCTAGATCTGAAAATTGAAGATCCACGGTAAGGTCCGGAGTAGCCAGGAAATCGTTTCTTTTGAACTTCACGATATTCACCTCATGTAGCATCTGCTATTATATGCAGGCTATTTTCAAATGTCAACGCACGAAAATTGTTCCATTCTTTACCTAGAAAAATGCGATATTTTACTTACCTAAAGTATTTTCAAAATTTTATTATTCTAAATAAGGAAATCGGAACATTGAGTGCGTTTTAATATCTTCTTTTGTCCCTATAAAAAAAGGAGTTCTTTTTTAGGTCAATTGCTCTATTTCAGAACTCAAAAAAGTCTCCTTTTCTTTATATTCTTTTCCTCTAGCTTGGTACACAACATAACAAAGAAGTTTTTTTAAAAGCTTAATTTGTTTCACTGCTTTGACTCACTTCACTGCTTGTAGCCGAAGAAGAAGTATTCGTGGGATCCTTTTTAGTGACCACAATGGAGGTGATAATGGGTTGGGCTTCCTTTTCAATGGTGCCATTATCATCCGTTGGTTCGGCCGCAGCTGCAATCGCATCGACTGTTTCCATACCCGATACTACAGTGCCAAAAGCTGCATATTGTCCATCTAAGCTCGAACTATCTTCTTGCACAATAAAAAATTGGCTCGAAGCGGAATCGGGATCGGTAGAACGAGCCATAGAAACCGTACCACGAACATGTTTGAGGGAATTATCAAAGCCGTTGGATGCAAATTCACCTGTAATTTGGTGGGAACTGCCTCCCGTTCCATTGCCGCGGGGATCGCCTCCTTGAATCATAAAGCCTTCCATGATGCGATGAAGCGTTAAACCATCGTAAAAGCCGCTTTGGGCTAAGGAAACGAAATTATCAACGGTTTCTGGCGCAATGCCTTCATCCATATCAAAGACGATTGGAGTATCGTATCCTTCAATCGTGATGACAGCTTCGTATTGCTGACCACCTGGAATGGAATGATCTTGTTTAGCTACTGAGCTACTGCTTTGGCTTGTACTTTCACTGCTCGACTGACTGCTTGTCGTACTTGAAGTGCTTGAGCAACCTGCTAGTAACAAAGCGGCACTTAAGCTAAATAACGCTACTTTATTCCAAAATGTTTTCATAAAAATCTCCTTTTATCGTATATAGTTTTGTAAGTATTTTTTCTTAGATCCTTTTTTCAAGGAAGGGATTTGGGGAGAAAAGAGCAATCAAAAAGAAAGCCCACTCTTTTTGACTGCTCTTTCTCAATGGGAAAAGCTTGCTTAAAGATAGCCCCGCTTTCTATTTTCGGCCTTTATTGATCAAGATAAAATTTTACGCATCGTTTTCTTTTAAAAGATAGACTTCTATCCTATCGTGACATCCTCCCCCGCCTCTTTAGGTGGGGCTTCCTTTCGCACAAGCGAACAGTCGGTTCTCGTTCGATAGCACTACTGTGCTAAGCATAAGCGAGCTATCCCCGTGTGCCCCACGGTTCTATGAAGCAGCTATGCGTTTACTAACCGCATACCCTCGTTTTTGATATTGATTGCAGCGTTTACATCTCTATCATGGTGCGTACCACACTTAGGACAATCCCACTCCCTGATACTAATTTTCTTCGTTTCCGATGTAACCACAAACATTACAAATTTGACTACTGGCGA
>JAAVAY010000059.1 GCA_014803815.1 Allobaculum sp.
CTGCCTTATCAATTAACAAGTTTGTAGTGGCATTAGCTAAGTTAATCTTAGAATCGGTTACAGTAGTCAAATCTGCAATGGTTACTTCATCATTTACTTCGGAGGTAGTATTAGAAGTTTTATTGGAGTTTATTTGGTTAGATGTTGCATTATTCGTTTTATTTTTAGAGGTAGAAGATCCATTACTTGCGGTGGAGTCTTGGCTTGTAGCGGAATCTTTCGTACTGTTTGTGGAAGAATCAGTAGAAGAATCCTTAGTAGTTTTATTTGTCGTTTTTTCACTTGTGGAAGCATCCGACGTGCTATCTTTTTGACGAGTCTTTTGACTAGTAGAGCTGTTTTCAGAGCTATTTTCGCTCGTTTGGGTGTCTTCAATCGCGAATACCGCAGTTGTGCCTGTTCCTAAAGCTAAAGTCGCAGTCGCCAAAGCACTGAAGATCAATCCTTTGTAATTGTATTTTTTCATATTTTTATCCTTCTAATTTTCTTTCTATACATTCGGTTTAATAATTCTTTCTCAAGCCCTAGAATGTTTTATTGCCATTTGGCTCTAACCTAGAATTTCATCTAGACCCATGATACAGACCAACTAAAGGATCTTAATTTTATAGGGAATTCTCGGTGCTTATGGTTTTATTTTCACTTTAATTCTTTAAAAAACATTAAATAGTAAATCTTTTTTTATTTTAAAGGGCGTCTTTAATGGAGAATATCAAAGATCAAAGGAAAAGAAGGCTTAGTTTAAGAAATAGGCCCTAAACCAAACTCTAGAGTTGTCTTTGATATTCAAATTATCCTTAAATACTATTAAGATTTCTTTATAATTGACCAGCATTTTCCTGTAACTCAATAAGGGTTACATTCAAATTACCGTTTTTAGCGCGAATAGCATCTAAAAGAGGAGCAGCTTGTAAGTTGGGTTTAGCAATAAAACGATAAGTCAATTCATAGAGTGTTCCCATTCCTGCTGTCCGCATTCGCTCTAGGCGTACGTCGCGACCCACTTCTTCAAGGAGTTCACGATATTCTCCCTCATCGTTCATACTTTCTGGGACAACAATGATAATTTCCATTTCCTGTAAATTGTGTTTTTGGAAATAGGAAGCAGCTAAAATCAAAAGTCCCAATAAACCACCTAAAAGTAAGGTAGCGATCCATGCTCCAGAAGCACACAATAAGCCCAAGACCATCGCATATAAGATGCAAACCAAATCACTGCTTGATCCAGGTAAAGAGCGGAAGCGAAGTAATCCAAATACTCCAAGAACTGCAATGGAAGTTCCGATGGATCCATTCACCGCAAGCAAGGCGGTGCATACTAAAGGCGGTAATAAAATAGAGGAAAATAGTAAAGAACTACTTGGCCTAAAGGAAAGCTGACAAATCAAAGCTGCATAGAGTCCCATTCCAAAGGCAAGGAGTGTTTGCAAATATACATTACTAATTAAATCGAACATGATATAGGAGTCCTTTCTAAACATTTTGCATAGACTTGCCCAGCCTTGGAGAAGGAGGCAGGCTTAATTTGTAAAGCGTCAAGGGTGCGTACAAGCTTTAAAGGTAAGTTTTGAGCACACTTGATTTCTAAAATATTTTGGTCTGGCCTTAAAAGTGGTTCTTCACACTCATTTCGGCCGAGATATATATTTTGGGTGCGATAAGTCAGGTTGTCATCAATCGTAATTCGCAAATCGGGACGATCTTTCCACTTGTAACAAAAACGATGGGCATAAAGCGCAAAGCAAAGTTCAAGAGGAAAACGATCCAACACATGAGCCATTTCTTTGGAAGCCTGATCAAAGCCAATGGGATTGTCTAAAAACGTCAGCGCTTCTTCGAGCGTAAATTCGCAACGAATTTTGGCACAAACACCGTTTGACTTTTTCTTAAGTTCTAAGAAAACTTGATCCGTCGGTTTAGTGACGGGGTGATAAGAGCGCAAGCGCACTTTTTGACGGAAGGAAGGTTTGCTATCACAAATGCGCATTAAATCATAGTTAGAAGTATCGAGATAAATAGAATAAATGTTGCTTTCTGGATACGCGTCAGGTTCGATGTCATTGGCTAAGGCAAGAAGGAGTTCCTTCTTTTGTTGATTGCTGATGAGATACTTCAGCTCTTTTCGAATAAAGGTTTCCATGGCTATAAGATAAAAAAAAAGCTTAAATCGAACATTAAAGATGCTAATTTTTTTAATCTTTCTTTTTTTATTGATCTTCGTTGAAGAAAAGAATATGAGACTTAACCTGAGATTTTTGCGATTCCAAAAAAAAAGACCCTTTCGCTTAGAAAAGATCTTTCATGAGTTAGAATGTGTCTTCCTTATTTTTGGGCTGTGGCAGCTTCTTGCGCTGCGCGAGCTTCTTTTAACACTTCAGCATAAGTCCGTCGAGAGGGATCCAAATTATCTACATAATAGCGAACAGTGAGTTTTCCGGCTATTTTAGTATGAATTTTAGGTTCCACTTCAAAGCAATCGCCTTCAAGCATTTGTTGAAGCATTGCTTTGCATACCGAAGCCAGATTTTTGGCACCAGGCTCACACTCGTCTTGGAGCTCTTTGGCATTGACGGTGATGTACAAATTAAGTGCATCATGCGCTTCCTGTTTTTTGTTTTGAAGGTATTGCACGTACTGCTCTTGCGTCCATTTTTCCTTTTCCATAAGGGAGTGTACCTCTTTTTTCTTTTTTCTGCCCTTCGGCATTATTTATAGAATATCCAAACTAGTCTTATTGTCAAATCTCCTCAAAAATACCCATAGTGAAGGAATAATTTCTCAAAAGTAGAGTTCTTCTTTCTTCTTTTAAATAACTCATCATTTTATAGCTAAAAAGTTCCTTAAAAGGACAATTGAGGATCTAAAATTGTTTCTATCTCTTTGGATAACTTAGATAAAAAAAGGGAGTATGAATTCTTATAGCATTCATACTCTCTTTTTACTTTAAAATAGGATCATAAATATTTATTTTATTTCTTCTCTATAAAAAACTATGCACGTAAAATAACTCGAAAAATAAAACTAAGGTTTTACGATCAAAGAAGCATTGAGCATTTTTTCGCTCATTTCTTCCATAGAAACCAAGCGCCCTACTTTTTGAATGGAATTTAAAGCGTAAAATTCCATACTTTCTTCGTTAACTAAAATATCGATTCCCGCTTGAGCAAGCTTATCAAGTTCTTCCCAAACCGGGCTTTGCGTAGTGGAAAGAACAATGGCAGTATTAAAGAGCAAAATAGACGTTGGTTTATTAGAAGAAGCATTGAGAGAAGCTAAAAATGCACTCATTAACTTTTCCCCAAGATGAGGATTTCCTTGGCCAAAACGGCTGGAATTGAGAACGACAATGACTTCGTGATCTGTCATGAATGAGACCTTCTTTCTTTTCGACCTTCTCATTATAGAAGATGAAATCCTAAGCAGGGATCAGAAAGTCAACCATTCCTAAAAACACAAAGGGAATTTAGCCCAAAAAAGCCCTGAAATGACTAGGAATGAATTGATTGTGGTTGAGAAAGAAAGCTTTGAGAGATGACATCATAGTAACCTTGAGGACACAATCGAACCTCTGGAATAACAGGCAATGATAAAAAAGATAGATTGGCAAAGGGATCGATATCCTTAGAAACCCCCATTTCAACTACTTTTTCTTTCATTCGAGAAACATGGTGAACGATTTCTTCTGCGGGAAGATCACTCATTAAACCGGCCGCTCGCATCGATAAAGCATCAAAAACTCTTCCTTTTTCAACCACCACAATTCCTCCCTGAATACTTTGTAACGTATTGAGAGCTAAAACGAGATCTTCGATATTATCGGCGATCGCAATCGCATTGTGACTATCATGGGCATAGCTCATGGCAATAGCTCCACCTTTCAAGTCATAGCCCTTCACAGGACAAAACGCAAACTCACCCGTTTTTCCATACCGTTCGGCTGCACAAAGAATATTGTAATGAGCAGAAGGAAAATCATCTAAAGTCAAGTTGACTTCAAATCCCTGAGTAGAGAGTTGACTAGGAATGAGTTGAATGCCATGCCAAGATCCTTGGGAGATTTTGAACTGCTCTTTAGTAAAAAGAGGGAGAAAGACACTATTTTGAAGTGTTTTGGGAATGATCGTTGGAGTTTCTAAATCAGAAAGAGCTTGGAATGGTTTTCCATCCTTCCACACTTCTTCGATTTCAAAGGTAGAAAGATCTTTTAAAATAACCAAATCCGCCTTATAGCCAGGAGCAATGGCTCCACGATCCTTTAGGCCATAATGAGTTGCGGTATTGATTGTGGCCATTTTAATGGCTTCAATAGGATTACATCCAAGATCTATCGCTTCTCGAATTTCTTGATCAATGGTGCCTTCTAAATAGATGTCTTCAAGATGCTTATCATCTGTACAAAACGAGCAATGATTGAGTGGAATATGATGCTCTAAAAGACCTGTTAAAATCGCTTCTAAATTTTTGGCTCCACTTCCTTGGCGAATAAACAATTGAAATCCGTTTTGAAGGCGCTGAATGGCTTCTTTGTAAGTACTCGCTTCATGATCATTTACGACACCCGCTAGACGATAAGCTTGTAAATCTTCATTATTTAATCCCGGGGCATGTCCATCGATGATCTTATGGGAAAAGAGGTCAAATTTTTGAATCATTCTCGGATCTGCATTCAAAACATCATCCATCCGCATGACTTCGGCTAAACCAAGAACTTCTGGTCGATGAGCATATTCTTCCATATCTTGCGCAGAAAAAAATCCAGCGCCATTGATTTCAAAATCACGGCTTGGAACGCTCGAAGGAATCATGAAAAAATAGTCAAGCGCTGATTTTTGCGCATCCTCCAACATAAAATTTAAGCCAACCTTTCCCGTAGCATTGACGATTTCATGGGGATCCGCGATCACTGTACACACCCCATGCTTTAATAACACGAAAGATAAGGCAAAAGGAGTCGCCATCGAGCTTTCAATATGAAAATGAGCATCGATAAGACCTGGGACTACAAATTTATTTTCAAGATCAATGGTTTTCTTCCCTTCATAATGACCAATTCCTACAATCCGCTCTTGGTATAAAGCAATGTCTTTTTGCAAAATCTGATTGGTAAAGACGTTTACGATTTGTGCATTTTTCAAAACTACATCCGCTTTTTCTTCTCCCCTTGCGATTGCAATCATTTGTTTGAGTTTATTCGACATCTAATTCTCCTCTTGGATTTTTATCCATTCTTTTATTGTTTATTATTTCTCTCTTTTGAGCTTAGGTGACTTTTAAACTCAAAATTTCCTTATTATTTTTACTTTTAGCCTCGAAAATTTTATGTATTTTTCATCTACAACATCTACAAGAGGAAAGGGATGAAAAGTATAGAGAGAAGAAAAGTAATCAAACCGATTGAAAAAGCTCTTTTAAGGATCCACACTGAAAAAAGGCAAAAAAAAGATTGGTACTCGAAGGAATCTTTTTGATACCTCGAATATCCAATCGGATGAGTAAAATAATGGCGGAGACGGTGGGATTCGAACCCACGAGCCCTTTCAGACTACCTGATTTCGAGTCAGGCCCGTTATGACCACTTCGATACGTCTCCATAATCGCCTCTCATTATACCATCAAATTTAAAAATGCAAAGGGGGAATCCATACGGTCACATTCATTGTAAACCACTTTTTGTCTAAAAAAGTTGATCCCAATTCAGCTAAGGGACGCTATGCTATTGGAAAACTTTTAGGATATGTTGGAATTTTTTTAAACTTTACCTTATTTTTGTCTAAGTTTACGATTGGTTGGATTGTGAATTCGGTTGCCATTAAAGGTGATGCTATTAACAACTTAACGGATTTCTTGT
>JAAVAY010000060.1 GCA_014803815.1 Allobaculum sp.
TTTCCAAGCCCGTATTGAGCCAGGAGCAATTATTCGCGATCATGTCACCATTCAAAAAAATGCAGTCATCATGATGGGAGCTATTTTGAACATTGGGGCTGAAGTCGGAGAAGGGACTATGATTGATATGGGGGCGATTCTTGGAGGTCGAGCCATTGTCAAAAACCATTGCCACATTGGTGCAGGTGCGGTATTAGCAGGAGTTGTGGAACCAGCGAGTGCGGTTCCAGTCATTGTCGAAGACAATGTGTTGATCGGGGCAAATGCTGTCATCATTGAAGGAGTTCATGTGGGAAAAAATGCAATCGTGGCTGCTGGTGCCGTCGTCATTGAAGATGTTCCCGAAAATTCGGTGGTGGCTGGCTGTCCAGCTAAAATCATCAAGATGAAAGATGAAAAAGCTGCTTCTAAAACCGCTATGGTGGATGCGTTACGCACTCTTTAATCTATAAAAAACAAGAGAGGGTTTATAACAGTTGCGCAATTTTGAATAAAACAGCGATTCAATTCTATTGAATCGCTGTTTTTGTTGTGCGTCTTGGTGAGTGGGGTGATATTATATAAACAATTAAAAAAGCAGGCACAGTTATGGCAAGTATGGAAGATTTGAAAAAGGATAACTACTGGGAGCATTGGAAAGATGGTGGGAAAAACTTATCAATTCCCTTCATCGTAAAAGAGGACTTATCCATATGGAAAAAGATCCTGTCGGCGGACACTGGTATGCTCCTAAGCAGGATATTATTGATTACTTGAGAGCAGTAGGCTGCTGGGAAGATTTAGAGCGCAAGTCTGCCATTTATGCTGTCTTCTCATGACCAGAAAAAGCATGGTGACTTAGATAGGCAGATTGGCAGGCTATGCCAGAAAGCTTCTAGTGATCTACTCCGATGTGGGAAGTGGGCTAAACAAAGAACGCAAAGGACTAAACAAGTTAATTAAAGACATCCAAGGTAAAAAGATCAGCACTGTCTACTCATAAAGACAGGTTGGCCCACTTTGGATATGGCTATTTGGAAAAGATGTTTGAAGCTTATGACACAAAGATCGTTATCACTGAATCAAAACCCGATAAGAATGCTCAAGAAGAACTGGTAGATGATATGGTTTCGTGTTTTCGGGAAAACTTTATGGAATGAGAAGCAGCCAGCGCAAACACAGAGCAGGCAAAAGAATGAAGAACCTGAAACAGAGAAAGGAGATGCTGGATATGGTAAAGAAGACAAGAGAGACAGTTCCCTATCAGAAGGCATCTTTTTTTGAGCAGGAAGAATATTTTCTCACTACATCAGGACGTTTTGACAAATACCTTTTTAATAATAAAGATACCAGAAATAGCCAGTATAAAGCCCTGAAAGACTATATCTACAAGATGGCTGATATGTTTTCCCATGTTCTTCATTCTGCCTGGGTGATGTATGACAAAGGATTAAAAGATTCAGCCGTCAAGGCATCTTTAATGGAGTTGTATCCAATCAAGGCACGAGTGGCGAATGCCGCCATGAAACAGGCAAAGACAAGACGGGAAGCTTTAAAAGCCTTGAAGAAAATTCAGATCACAGAACTGGAATCCAAAATCAATTCCTATCAGGAATTAATTAGCCAGAAGGTTTCTAAACATAATGAATGGCATGCCACAATCAATTGGCTAAAGCCTCCAAAGGGAGCCTGCAATCAAAACAATTGGGAGAAGAAAAAGATCTTTCATATGAAAATGAGGCTTCGCAAGATGAAGCAAAAACTTCAAAGATGGAAAGCTGAATTTGAAAACGAAGACTTTTCCTATTGCTTTGGTTCCAAGAAGCTTTTTAAGGCGCAGTTCTTTTTAGAAGAGAATGGCTTTTCTAACCATCAGGATTGGAAGAAAGCTTGGCAGAAAGCCAGAACAACAAGCTTCTTTTTAATTGGAAGCTCTGATGAAACGAATGGCAACCAGCTTTGCCAGTTAGTGCCATCTTCCAGAGCCAAAACAAAAGGCTGGTACATCTTAAAGCTACGAAGTGGTTTTAGGGGTGACGATACCTTGTATTGCATACCTATGTACATTCCTTACTTAAATGAACAACTAAATACTAATATAGAAGACAGCTCTGTTTCTTATCATATTGTCCTCAAAGATCATGGAATATATCTTCAGCCATGTATCTCCTTTAAAAAGACTGAACCTTATAAGCCGAATGGTTCACTTGGTATTGATATTAATGATGGATTTTTTTCTGTTACTGAAACCAATGCCGATGGAGTTTTCTTATGGACGCAGGACATGGAGTATGCCAATGACCAGTCCAGTGAGGTAAATACAACTCAGCTCAAAGAGACCTTAACAAAGATCTTCAAACTAGCCCAGTGTATGCACTATTCAGTAGCCATCGAAACAATTAACTTAACTAAGAAGAAAACCAAGATCCAGAAGAAATGGGAAAGCCAGTACAACCGTATGATTTCAAGATTTCCCTATACCAAGTATATGGATGCCTGTGAAACGTTGTCTTTAAAAATGGGTGTTCCATTGTATTATGTTTCTCCTTATTGGTCATCTGTTCTTGGAGAGGAGAAGTACTCTAAGCCATTAAAAATAAGTCGCCATCAAGCAGCGGCTTATGTCATTGCCCGCAGGGGATTAGGTTTTTATGAGTTTTACAAACAAGCCAAGAAATAAACACGCAGGCATTCATATTGGATTGATGTAAGTCCAGCGTTATTGTCGTTTTTTCGCAATACTAGCCAATCCAATCAGCTGGCCCCAAGGTCAGAGATTATCGGTCATATCCGCTGCGCACCAGAGGATGCAAAAGTAATTCCCTGTCCGTTATAGAACTGTTTTCAGGCTTGATTGGAATGAAGCCAGCCGTAGGGCTTTCTTGTGGTTTGTTGTATTGCAACGGATTTGTCCTATTCGCTATATGCGAGCTACGGCAACTCGTGGCTATTGTTGACAAATGCCACTTGTTAGAAGTCCATACTCCCCATCATGATTTTTATGAATCGGAAGTCTTTACTCCAGGAAAAGCGCTAAGCCAAATTTCGACTCCTTGGGGGAAAATGGGAATTTTGATTTGTTATGATAACCGTTTTCCCGAAGCGGCTCGTTTGGTCTGTGAAGAAGCGAATTTTTTAATTGCTCCAGCCAATTTTAATGTGAAAATTGGAGCACTTCATTGGAAATCGTTGTTTCAAACTCGAGCTTTTGAAAACGAAGTCTTTGTGGTCGCCGTCAATCCAGCTCGAGCTCGCTATGGTTCCTTTGAAAGCTATGGCCATTCTATGANCATTGATCCACAAGGGAAAGTTTTACTTGAACTCAGTGATCAATCTCAAGTAGCGAGTGTAAGTATCAATGTAGATCGAGTAAATACCATTCGTCGTCGCTCTCCTTTATGGAAATTACGGCGCAAAGATCTATATTCCCTTCAAAGAATGGATCCTTTTAAAAAAAGGAGTGAAAGAAATAATAAATGAAAAAGACAAAAGAAGAAATCTAAAACCATTCGAATAAAAAGAAGTTTTCAAATAAAAAATCCCTATAGAGGGATTCGCTCTCTAGGGATTCAAAAATTACCAGGTTCTTAACAATTCAACTGTTCCTTGAATGGTATAGGTGGTTCCTTTTGGAATATAAATCGTTTGATCGGGAACCAAACTGAGAGTTTGATCCTCAGTGCTCACGATTCCTCGACCATGACACGTGTTTAGAGTTTGGAAATTTTCTTCTACTGTAAAAGTTTGTTGGCCTTGATGAAGTTCGATTTTTTCCACCCGAAAAAAGGGTGTTTCCAATTTAGTGAAATTTTCGATTTTTCCAGATCCATTTTCGTCAGAATAATCGATTACATCCAAAGCTTTACGAATATGCATCTCTCTTTCGCGTCCCCAATCGTACATTCGATAGGTAGAGTCCGAAGATTGTTGGACTTCAAAAAGTTTCAACCCTCCCATAATGGCATGCACAGTTCCATGAGGAATGTAAATCATATCGCCAGCTTGAACAGGAATAGTTTTTAATACAGTTTCCAGCTGACCATTTTCAATGATCTCAGATAACTTATTGCGATTGAGACCTCTTTTAAGGCCCGCAATCAGCTGCGCTCCGGGTTGGGCATCGAGAATGTACCAACATTCAGTTTTTCCATTATCGTTTTCATATTTCTGCGCATAATGATCTCCCGGATGAACTTGTACGGAGAGAGGCTCATCTGCCTTGATAATTTTAATCAAGATAGGTAAGGAGTGGCCTAAGTATTCCTTCAATGGTTCTTCTTCGGGTAACACCAACGATTGACCATGAGAATGCGTGGAAAGAGTCCAAAGCTCATATCCCCAAGGGCGAGCTGAGTAGTAAGGTTTAGTTTTAAACATTTTTGCCATGAGGAAATTCGACAAGCAAGGAAGAAAAATTCTCCCATTTTAATGTCTATACCTTTGATGAAAGGTATAACTTTTTATTTAAAATGTCTTGTCTTCCTCCTTTCTTGTTTATTGTAAAACGCTCCCTCTTCAAATGGAGAGATAATGCAAGACAATTTCTCTGTCTTCCCTTTAAAATTTAATGAATGAAGTTGGTAAAAATAGGCTCTTCGACTTCGGGAAGTTCCGTGCTCTCTTTTTGGGCTTGAATGGCCTCCATGACAAAAGCCATATTCTTTCCAAGCGTCCGCATGGTTTGAAGGCCTTCTTCATCTTGAATGACTTCTCCAGGCTTTAAACCATGCAATGAATTCCAATATTGGCTCGATACGACTGGCATCTGGCTAATGGTAAAGAATTTATTGAGTACATCAAAAGAAGCTGAAGCTCCACCACGACGGCACGAAACTACTGCGGCTCCAACCTTCATCCGTTTTGAAAACGGCGTAGAGTAGAAAAGTCTTGTGAGATAAGCGGTCAAAGTGGCATTAGGTTGCGCGTAATAAACAGGGGATCCCACTAACAAAGCATCAACTTTTTCAAATAAAGGAGCCGTTTCATTGACCACATCATTGAATACGCACTTTCCATGCGTTTTACAGTAGTTGCACGCGATGCATCCGCGAACATCTTTGTTTCCTAGTTGTAACCAATGAGTTTTAATTCCTTTTTCTTCTAGCACTTTTTGAACTTCTTGCAATCCAATCGCGGTATTACCATTAGGATGAGGACTGCCATTTACGATTAAAACTTCCATAAAAATTCCTTTCTTTTTATTCATTTTATAAAACTCAAATTGGTTTTAGTCGTTTTCTTCGCTCTTAATCATAAAAAGACTTTAAGTCTTTATAGGTGATAAGTTCGATATTATTTTTAGAAATCCACTCTTTTAACTCGGGATGCATAAAGAAATAGGCATCATAGGCTCTACCAGTGGTTAAAGTAGATACTTTGATTAAATCGTAGTCGATATAGCCTGGATGAGCTCCAAGCTCATAGGCTCGATCACTTTGGATATCCTCTTTGGAAAATAGATTGGTAATAACTTCGATACCATCCGAAGGTGAGACCCCTTTCCAAGATAATAAGCGACCTTGAGCTACCTCAAAGGGAACAGAATACTTGAAAAACTCATCTCGATTTACGAAAGAACGAATAGGAATGGAATAGCGATTGGAAAACTCTTCCAGTAGTTCTTCTCCTCCTGCGATTTGTTCAATTCCATGATGAGAATTAAGATGATCGGGTTTTTTCCCCATTAGACGAACAAATTTATCGTATTGAGCTTGCATCTCCTGACGCATTTCCTCTATCGAAGCTTTTCCAGGAGTGAATAAAATCGCTTTATCAAACGTCCCATCTTCTTTTATGAGACTTGGAACATTGGTAAGTGGTTTCCCGGCAGTCAAACAAAAGTGAAGACCAACCGAAAGACCTGGATTTTCTTTGGATAAGGAGACTGCTTCCAAGGCAAAGGGCATATTGGTCATTATGGAGGTAGAAGTCATTAAACCCTTTTGATAACAATCGATAAGCGCTAAATTACAGCCATGTGTAATTCCAAAATCATCTCCGTTAATAATGAGTCTCATATTTTTTATCCTCTTCTATCGATATCATAGAAGACCTTTCTTCTTTTATTTTAAAAATTCATACAAGTGAGGTAAATCACTGCTCTATCTCTCATTCAAACTCCACTGTCAAAAATTTTTATAAGCTAAAGAAATGTTTGGAATAGCTTTTAACCGTATGCAGGAAGAAGTCCCCCAAAAGTGGGGGTTGAATTCCGTCGTACCCAAAAGGAAAAAAGTCCCAAAATAAAGTCAGTTAAATTGCAACAGCGAAAGCATGAAGTAATTTAGAAATATATTATAAATATAGAAACACAACGACAATAGGCGAAAAAAGAGGTAAAAGTCATGGCAAACAAGGCATTCAAATTCATATCCAAACGCAGA